>VXOZ01000157.1 GCA_009839775.1 Chloroflexota bacterium
GTCTATGCCAAATATCTCCACGTCGCTGATTGACTGAATGTGGAGCAGCTTTGGTTCGGCCCATTCCGTTTCCCATTTCACCAGATAGATTGGGTCTCCTTCTTTCATGAGTCCAGCGGAGAGCCAAGGATCGCCGATGTTCAAGACCTGCAGTTCCTGCAGGCTCACCTCCACGCGGTTATTCCAGTTGATATAGCGACCTGAGAGAGCGCGGGTGTCCCCTCCCCAATGGAGCGCACCCTCCTCATCCGCAAACCAAAGGTGGGACGTGCCTTGCAGGGAAATGACGGCACCGTAGGGAATAGGTGGAGCGGCCTGCGCTCCGATGGCTGGAGAAAGTGTAGCCAGAGTGAGCACTGCAACTGCCAGAAGGCTGATAGTTCGCAGAAGGTACTTCACTCTTGCCAACTTTCTAGGCGACAATCAATGTCAGACGTTGCGTGTGAACCAAATGAGGTATAGCAGCCAACCCTTCTCACAACCCTATTTTGTACAGATGTATTTGTCAAGTGTGTAAATGCAAATGAACGCACGTATAGGATGGGGAACTGACAGTTATGTCCCTAAATCTCGATTCTGGAGGCTTACACCGGGGCTGGAAACGCGCCGCAGAGGTCGAGCACATCCTGTTGCACCCGTTGCAGCGTAGTCTTATCCTTCCGATTGTGCACCACCTCGGCAATGCCGGCACCAATGCGCTGCATCTCAGGCACACCCATGCCGCGGGTCGTGACCGCGGGCGAGCCGATGCGGATGCCGCTGGTGACGAAGGCCGAGCGGGTCTCGCGGGGTACCGTGTTCTTGTTCACGGTGATGTTGGCCTTGGCCAGGGCCGCCTCTACTATCTTGCCGGACGGCCCTTCCTTGCCGAAATCCACCACCATGAGATGGTTCTCGGTGCCGCCTGAGACAACCCGCAGGCCGTGCTCCATGAGCGTGGATGCCAGCGCGTCGGCATTTTCAATGACGGACTCGCTGTAGGCCTTGAATTCCGGCGTCATCGCCTCCGCCAAAGCCACTGCCTTGCCCGCCATGATGTGCATGAACGGGCCGCCCTGGAGGCCCGGAAAGATGGCGCTATCCACCTTCTTGGCGAACTCCTCCTGGCAGAGGATGAGGCCGCCGCGCGGCCCGCGCAACGTCTTGTGGGTAGATGACGTCACGAAGTGAGCATGCGGCACCGGACTCGGATGAAGCCCGGTAGCGACCAGACCCGCAATATGTGCCATGTCTACGAGGAACAACGCGCCGACAGCATCGGCAATCTGCCGCAAGCGCGCGAAATCGATGATGCGCGAGTAGGCCGTAGCGCCGCCGACAATCAGGCGCGGCTGGCACTCCTGCGCTATGCGCTCCACCTCATCGTAGTCGATGAGTTCCGTTTCCAGATTCACCCCATAGGGCACGAAGTTATAGACGAGGCCGGAGAAGTTGCGGGGATGCCCGTGCGTGAGATGTCCGCCTTGCGCCAGCGACATGCCCATAACCGTGTCGCCGGGCTCAAGCATGGCTAGGTAAACGGCAGCATTGGGGTTGGAGCCGGAATATGGCTGCACGTTGGCGTGTTCCGCGCCAAATAGGGCCTTGGCCCGGTCTATCCCGAGTTGCTCGATCTCGTCCACAAACTCACAACCGCCGTAGTAGCGCCGTCCGGGGTAGCCCTCGGCATACTTGTTCGTGAGAATCGAGCCGCACGCCTCGCGCACCGCGGCGCTCGTATAGTTCTCAGAGGCGATGAGTTCCAGATGGTCTTCCTGGCGCTGGCGCTCTTTGACGATCCATTGGTAGACATCCGGATCTTGCTGCGCGAGGCTTTCCATTCCTGTCGATACTTTCTGTACGGCTTCGACGACCACGTCGGCCACTTCGTCGTGTCCTTTCTAAGAGATTCCTGTCCTAACTGGCGGGCGCTACATGCACTACAACGGCACAGTAATAGCACAGATCTTCTACCTTAATCCTAGCATAGAGCCACTCCTTGCGACCCATCCCATGTGACGCATCGGTAACGAGACGTTGCACCGCTTTTGAGCGTGCTTACGTTAGAATTCTTCGGCTACCCAGCAGCGACAATTGCCCGGAAAAGCAATGCGACCTACTGTTGCTTGGGGTATAGTGATATGAAAGGCGCGTCTCGCGACCGGACATAGGTACTTGGGCGGTGCTAGATGATAGACGCTGATCGTCAAGCAGAGCAAGGGGCAGTTCAGGTTCAACTGGAGCGGCCGCTCATCTTTGTGCTGACCGCCGGCATCTTGCTGCTTGCCCTCATCTCCGGCATCAACGTGCTCTATTCCTTCCTGTACGCCATGCTCGGCCTTATCGCCCTGAGTTACTTTTGGACCACCAGGAATATCCGCAATCTCAGTGTCGAGCGGCACCTGGTTTCCAAGTGGGCCACGCTGGGCGATGAAATCGTGGAGACGTTTCGCGTCGCCAATTCCGGTGCGCTGCCCGTCCTGTGGGTGGAGGTGAACGACCACTCAGACGTACCCGGCTATGAGGCCGGCATCGTCACCGGGCTGGGTCCCCGCGAGCACCGTGAGTGGAAAACGCGCGCCTTGTGCAACCGGCGGGGTCTTTACCGGCTGGGGCCCTTGCGCGTCTACACGGGAGACCCGTTCGGCATCTTCCGCGCCACGAAGATATTGCCCGATGAAGCGACGTTTCTGGTCTATCCGCCCATAACCGAAGTGCCGGGGCTAGCGCTGCCGACCGGCCGCCAGACCGGGGAATCGCGCTCGCTGCGGCGGGCCTTGCACCTCACTACCGACGCCGCCAGCGTGCGCGAGTTCGTGCCCGGCGATGCGCTGCACATCATTCACTGGCCCACCACGGCGCGGCGCGGCCGCTTGCAGACGAAAGAATTCGATATGGAACCGGGCGGAAGCACGTGGATCATGCTCGACCTCGATCGGGCGGTTCAAGCCGGTGAAGAGGATGAATCTACGGAAGAGTACAGCGTCAAGCTCGCCGCGGCCTTGGTCTACCGCTTGATTCGCGAGCAGAAGTCTATTGGGCTCATTACGTACGGCGAAGATAACCGCATTCTGCGCGCGAACAAGGGTAGCCAGCACATGTGGCGCATCATGGAAATCCTGGCGGTCGTGCGCGCCCAAGGTACCGCGCAGGTAGGGGAGGTATTGTCTGAAGTCGCACCGCAAATTCGCGGCAGCATGAGCCTTATCGTCATCACGCCGAGCACCGACCCCGCGTTGGCGCCCATCTTGGTCAACGTTTCTCGGAGAGGCATTCGGCCCACGGTGCTCCACCTTGTGCCGCAGACGTTCGGGGACTCCAAGCCAAGCGCTCCCTTGCAGAACGCGCTTGGCGCCGCCGGGATTTCATACATCGAAATCGAACAAGGGCAAGAGTTCCGCACGATGGCCTTGGAGAAGGGCGATGAAGACGTGCGGCGGCGCGCGCAGACGGTGGAAACGGCGTCTACGACAAAGTCAACCGCAACGGGCCGCGTTCATGGCCTAAGCGCAGGGTAGCAAGATGGCAAACCTTCCCTACACCGACACGTCCTCTGAGGATAGACCGAGCTTGCTCGAAACCTTGCTCAGGCATTGGCTCACGCTCCTGCTCTTGGCAGCGATGGTCCTGGTAAGCTCCTGGGCGATCCATCAATCGGGCTGGGCAATCGGCACCGAAGCCATCTTTTCGACGGCCGCAATCGGCCTGCTCTTTGGCTTTGTCGCCGCCCAAACGCGGTGGAGCACACGGAAAGGCTGGATCCTCGGCGCGATTGTCGGGATTGTCTATTGCTTCTTGCTTGTCAGCGAAGCCCTCCCGCCCCTCGACCGCATCTTTCAAGACGCCCTGGCGCTGCTGTTGAACACCCTCACGTGGATCCTGGGCGCTCTTGGCGGCCTGCTTAGCGGGCGCGGGGTGCCCCAACCCATCCCTCCGGTTGATGCGGCGTCCACTTTCTTTACAAATGCCAGCGACTTTGGCGCTCGTATACTCGACTGGACGCGTGCCGGCCTCAGCGGCACGTATTCGGAGGACAACGGCGTATTCGTGTTTTGGATCACCCTTGTCGGGTGGGCTATTGGGTTCGTGGCGACGTGGGGCTTCTTCCGGCACAACGACGTCTTGATCGTGGCGCTCGTACCCGGCGTTGCCATGGTGATCAACCTGGCGTACTCCGGCCAGGGACGCTGGCCGTTCGTGTTGTTCCTTGCCGCGACGCTGCTGCTCATGGTGCGCTTGAATCTGCACGCGCTGCACAAGCGCTGGGAGTCCCGCAAGCTCGACTATGCGACCGAAGTCGGCCTGGACGTCTTGATTGCAAGCGTCATCTTGACTACCGCCATTACTTTCGTCGCGACCATGGCGCCGCGAGTCGGCAGCAATCCGATCTCGGAGACGTTCTGGACGGTCTTCGGGGGTGAATGGTCTGAGATTGACAATACTGCCAAGCGGCTGTTTTCAGGCGTGCAGAATCCGAGCGGCATCGGTCTTATCCTCGGCTCCGACAACCGTCTCTTCAGCGGGCCGCGGCGCTTCAGCCAGCCGTATCGCATGTACGTCACAACAGATGAGAGCAATTTCAACGGCTATTGGCGCGGCGCCACCTTCGATGCCTATACCGGCTACACCTGGTACAACACGAGTGGAACGCTGCTCGACCGCAGAGCCAACGAGGAACCCATCCCCCCGCCGCCGGTGAGCTACCGGCGACCGGCGACGTTCACCTTCCGCATTGTGGATAGCCCCAGCGACATCGTCTTTGCGCCGGACTTCCCGACGAGCATCAACATCCCATACCGCGTGCAGGTAGCCTCCTCGGACACGCCGCTTGACTACGACCTGTTGCGCGCGCGGCGCGTTGCGGTGCCCGACCTCGAGTACACTCTAGAGAGCTTGGTTACCACTGCGACGGAGGACCAGTTGCTCAATGCCCAGGGCGAGGTTCCCGACGAGGTTCGCCGGTATATGCAAGCGCCAAGGCTACCGCAGCGCGTGGTGGACCTGACAAGAACCGTTGTGCGCGGGAAGGAATCCCAGTATGAGAAGGCCTTGGCAATCGAGCTCTTCCTGCGGCGCATTCCCTACTCGATTGCCATCCCGCCGCCGCCTGCGGACAAGGACGCGGTTGACTACTTCCTCTTCGAGGCCAAGCGCGGCTACGCCGACTACTACGCCAGCACCATGGTCGTCATGCTGCGCACGGTGGGGGTGCCTGCCCGCCTGGCCGTAGGCTTTGCTACCGGCCGGTACGACGTGGCGCAACGCCGGTTCGTTGTGACCGAGAAGCAAGCCCACACGTGGCCGGAAGTGTACTTTGCCGGCCTCGGCTGGATTCCCTTCGAGCCGAGCCCCAACCAAACACCCATTGACCGCGGCATTCTCGCCGCTGAGATTAGCGGTTCGGCGAACCCTGAGCTTGACGAGTTCTACGACGAGCTTGGTGAAGAGGAGTTCTTGGTTACGGGTGCGGCCGCCGTAGTCGGCGGGGCTGTGCCGGGAACCAGCATCCTCGGCGTGGAAGTGCCGGACTTGCCCGATCTGCGCCCGCTGCTCGCGGTATTGGTCGTTATCGTAGTGGGTTGGTTCACGTATGGCTTTGTGCAAGAGCGGCGCATGAATCCCCACCAAATGGTGCGGCACATCTATCGCAAGTTGGTGCGCGCCGGCAGGCTGGCAGGCATTCCCGCCTCGACTGCCTATACGCCGCATGAATACGGTTATATCTTGCTCAACGACGTGCGCCCGGCTTCTGACAAGCGCTTTCCTGATAGCGCGGTTCAAGCGATCTGTACTACCTACGCCGAGTCGCTCTATAGTCCGCAAGGCATCTCTCCGCAGCAGAAGAACACTGCAGTCAAGGCCTGGGGAAGACTGCGCTGGCGGCTCTACCGGCGGGGACTGAATCTGGGCATACGGCGGCTCATTCCGTTCTTGCGCAGAGGTTCCGGCGTCAGCGCGCCAGCGAGCAGCCCGAGCGAATAGGTAAGGAGACTGCCTACGGACACCCAGACCTCGGCAGCGACAAGTGAGAAACACATGCGGCTACGCCGCAGACTCGCATGTACTAGTAGTCTCAATTCTTACAGTTTCTAAAAACTTGACGTATGAGAAAGGATCGTGGCATTGGGCCTCAGTGAGATACGCGACATAGCGGTCATCGTACTTGCCTTCATCTCCGCCCTCATGGCGTTTTCAGTGCTCTTCTTGGTGCTGGCGGTTGTACGACTTGCCGGCACACTTCAGGAAGAGATCAGGCCGCTCCTCAGGTCCCTTACCGAAACCAGCAATACGGTAAAGGGCACGACGCAGTTCGTGAGTGAGGCCGTTGTGCGTCCGACTGCCAAGGCCGCGGGCAGAACTATCGGCATATTGCGGTTTGCGCGGACGTTGACTGCTGCTGTCAGACGCATTCAAAAGAGTTAGGACAAGGAGAAGATGCACGTGCTAGGATTTACGGTCGGCTTCGCGATGGGGATATCCCTCGGCTTGGTAGTTGGCGGCTTACTCGCGCCGAGCAGTGGCGAGACCTTCCGCGAGAGTGTTCGCCGCCAGATTGAAGTCGCCAGGCGCGAAGCGGCGGAAGCGGCGGAAGAGACTGAACAAGAGCTTCTCGCCCGCTTCGAGGAAGCCAAGCAGTAAGGGCATACTGATGCTGGCAGCTTGGCGTGACATTGCGATTCTCATACTCGTCATCGAGGCGCTTTTCTTCAGCGTGCTTGTGCTGGTCTTGACTCTCCTGCTGGCAGGCATGGTGCGCCGCGCCGACGCTGCGCTGCGCGACCTCCTGCACAGCGGTCAGGCCCACGTGGCGAGTATTGCCGCACACACCGATGAAATCTCGCGAGAGCAGGTGGTGAAGCCGGTGGTGCGCCTCCACGCGGCCCACGCCGGGGCACGCGCATTCCTGCGGAGCTTAGCAAAGAGCATCTCCTTCTCTCAGTAGGAGACCTTTGCATAACTGCGTCTCGACGCAAAGGTGTTACGCCCTCTCCTTGGGGAGAGGGGACTGCCTCGCTGTGGCGAGGGTTACGCAAAGGTCTCCACAAGGCAAGCACAGGGCACGTATGCGGATGCTGTCCCTGGATAGCGGAAAGGCGAGAGCGAGTGCCAATGGGTTTTAGGCAAGCTTGTTGTACGCGTCCAGCGCCGCCACCTTGTAACATTCGGCGAGCGTAGGATAATTGAAGACGTTATCCACGAAGAAGTCGAGCGTGCCGCCCAGCGCCATTGCCGTCTGTCCGATGTGGACTAGCTCCGATGCGCCAGTGCCGAGCAAGTGTACGCCAAGGATGGTCCTATCGTCGGCGTGAATGAGGAGCTTCACAAGCCCGTTCGGATCGCCGATGATTTGCCCACGGGCAATTTCACGGTAGCGGGACACACCAATCTCATATGGAATCCCGGCCTCGCTCAATTCTTTCTCAGTCTGCCCGACCATCGATGTTTCCGGGATCGTGTAGATACCGTATGGAAAGAGATTGGAATTAAAGGAGCCGCCTTCGCCAAAGGCGTGGCGAGCGGCAAGCCGCCCTTGCTCCATAGACGACGCAGCCAGCGCCGGGAAACCGATCACGTCGCCGCAGGCATAGATGTGGGGTACCTCGGTTTGAAATTGATCGTTGACCTTCAGCCTTCCCCGCTTATCCGCCTCTAGGCCGGCGACGGCCAGGTTGAGCGTGTCCGTGTTTCCCTGGCGACCCCCGGCATAGAGGAGGTGGTCGGCCATGATCGTCTTGCGGCTGCGGGTGCGGGCGACAATGCGTTGTCCCTCGTCGCTGACTTCGGCCACTTCCTCGCGGAACCGAAATGTAATCCCCGCTTCCCGCATGTGGTAGGAAAGCGCCTCGCGGATTTCCTCATCGATGAAATCGAGCATCTCGTCCCGCTGCTCGATGAGGGTCACGTCGATACCGAGCGCCGCAAAGATACACGCATACTCAACGCCGATCACACCCGCGCCGACGATTGCGAGACGCTTCGGGAGCTCTTGGAGCATATACACGC
>VXOZ01000148.1 GCA_009839775.1 Chloroflexota bacterium
TAAGTTACATCTTCCATATAGTGCGTTGTCAGCAACACCGTCTTGCCCTGCTCGCGCATCTGCTCCACGATGTCCCAAAGAGCGCGGCGAGCCTGAGGGTCGAGACCGGTGGTGGGCTCATCCAAGAAGACCAAGGCCGGATCATTGATGAGCGTCAGCGCCAGTGAGAGCCGTTGTTTCTGGCCGCCGGAGAGATGCCGGTACTTTGCTTTGCGCCGCTCCTGAAGACCAACCAGTTCCAAGAGTTCGGCGATCGGTTTGCTGTCACGGTAGAAGCTGGCAAACAGACCGAGAATCTCTTCTACGCTCAGCAGCGGGAAGAGCTCCGTCTGCTGCAATTGGACCCCGATCTGCGCCTTCACCGCATCGCCCTCGTGCGCCGGATCGTATCCCGTCACCTGCACGCGGCCGCCGTCGCGCTCGCGCAGGCCGATGAGGATTTCAACCGTCGTGGTCTTGCCTGCGCCGTTTGGGCCCAGCAGGCCAAAGACTTCACCCTCTTCAACAGCAAAACTCAAACCATCCACCGCTTTGAGTTCGCCGTATGCTTTTTGCAGGTCTTCAACTACGATGGCCGACACAAGTAATCCTGCTCTCTCCTCTTGGCTACTCCTGTAATGATACCATCCAATGTTAACATTTACAAATTACATTTCATTGACATTCATTCCTCCAATTATCCACACTTAACATTCCATCATCGAAAGTTTTCGTTTCACATGTTCGCACACACTGAAACATACCGCGTCAATACTCCTTCTTGAGGCTCAAGCCGCGGGTCGCAGCACTTGGCGCGAGCGCTGGGCCTTCTCCACTATCCCTCGTAACGGCGAGACACAAGGCCCCGTGCTGCTCTCCGTGTTCGGCTGGACGAGGCAGGGCTGAGAATTACAAACGCAGGCCAATGGTTATATAATCGCCATTGGTACACAATCACTTGATACGACTCTTGGGAGGAACACCTGTGGTCATAGACGCCCATCATCACCTCGGTCAGGAAAAAGACTACGCCGACAAGCTCATTGATACCATGGCCAAGCTCGGTGTTGACAAGACCGTGTTGCTGGCTACGAGCACCAGCGGACCGGGAAGCAGCAATGAGGAAATCGAGAAGGTAATCAAGAAACACGGCGACAAGCTGATTGGCTTTGGCTGGGTGGACCCGGCCTTGGATCCCAACGCGGTTGACACCGTGCAGGCGCTCCATGACAGCGGCTTCACAGGTCTGAAGTTCATTAAAACCCGCAAGGCCTACGACGACCGCTCATACATTCCTACCTATCAGAAGGCCGCCGACCTGGAAATGCCCATTCTCTTTCACCAGGGCATTGTCGCGCGTCATGCCGATGATATCAAGAACGACGTGCACTCCGGTCGCATGATGCCCGTGCATCTCGATTACATTGCCCGCCAAGTGCCCGAGCTTGTCATGATCGGCGCCCACCTGGGCAATCCCTGGTGGTATGAGGGCGGCATGGTGCTGCGTTGGAATCCCAACCTCTACATGGACATCACGGGCTCGACGCTAAAGATGCTCGCGCCTGAAGACGTCGGCAAGATTCTCTGGTGGCGGCGCGACAGCCAGTACCGCGATCCCTGGGGGCGCGACGCCTGGGAAAAGATTGTCTTCGGCACTGACGTGCCGTACTTCCTGATGGAAGACGTGATGAATGACTATCGCAACTGCATGGACGTGCTCGGCGTGCCGCCCGACATCCAAAAGGGCGTGTGGGGAGACACCATGGAGAAGGTCCTCAGCTACGAACTCTCCGAGAAGCACCGGCCCTTTGACGACCAAGGCGGGCACTACCCCCACGCCATTCCTCAAGATGACAAGTGAGTTCTGGGCTGAGCCACGTCCAATAGCTGAAAAACGCTACGCGGTGGTTAGCGTGCCGTGAAAAGCGTCGGTTCCTCGTTGGGGTCGTTATTCTCTGCTCCGTCTACGGAGCGGATATTTCGCCGCAACCTCCTGGTCCTCTTGGGTTGGGAAGGGATGTGGGGGTGCGGGCTTGCATTTGTGGCGCCGCCGGTCGTCAACGCGCTGCTGCAGTTAACCGATTCCCGGACTCTCGTCGGCTTGGCGTACCTTGCCCACGTCGCCTCACTGCCGGCCCTGCTACCGGCCGCCATGCTGAACCAGAGGCTCCGGTCGCGGCGTCAGTTTATTGCCGGCCTACACGCTATCATCGGGCTCTTGTACGCCCTTATGGGGGTGGTGGTATGGCTTCTCTGGCAGCAGCCGGCAGTGGCCATCCTTCTTCTGTTCACGCTGCTTGCCCTCACGTGGCTAACGTTCGGCGCCTTGATAGCTCCGGCCTTCGAGCTCTTCAGCATTCTCTTCGGCCGGCGCTACGGCACCGTGAGCGGCTGGCAATTCTTCGTGCACCGCATCGCCGGCGTTATCGGCGGGCTCATCGCAACATGGCTGCTGGCGGCCTGGGCCTGGCCGACGAATTTCACGCTGGTATTTGTCCTGGGCGGCATCGTCATCATGTTGGGCAATCTCATAATACTGGGCGTTGCCGAACCGGCCGCGACACCGCGCACGACGTTCAAGTCTCTGCGCGCCTTTACATACGCTTTGGCAGAGCAAGTAGCGCGAAACCGCGACTTCACCAGGCTCCTGGTCGTGATTGCCTTGACCGGTCTCCTTCAATCCGTACTCAACTTCTACTCCGTCTATGCGTTCGATGCCGTGGCCGTGCCGCTGGCTGCGGCGGGGGTGCTGGCTGCCGTAGGCTCTATCGCCAGCGCATTTGGCGCCCTGCTCGGCGGCCCGGTTGGTGACAACAAGGGTCACCGCGCCCTGATGCGCATTGCGCTCGCAGTCTATGTAGTTTCTTTGCTCCTTCTGGTGCCCGCCTGGCAGCCAGCCTTTTACGCGGCCTGGATACTCGGCAACGCGGCCCTCTTTGCCATGATGATTGCGCGCATCAACCTGACAATGGACCTCGCCCCCGCCGGCGACAAAGGGACGTACACGATGGTTGCCTACTTGGTTGCACAGCCAACCCTCGGTCTCTCCGCTGTGGGCGCGGGAGCACTAATCGATATTGCCGGTTACCTACCCTTCTTTGCGGTAACTCTAGTGCTCACGCTGCTGGCTCTGAGTGTCACATTCTCTTTCAAGGACCCTCGGCTTGCTCCCGACTATACGTGAGACCGATGCGAGCGCGCTGGCTGGAGGTGGAACGCCAGCATTGCTCGGGGCATCTCAATGCTGGCAAGAGCGAGAAGCAGTATAATCTTGGACGTACTCCGCCGTTCGGCACATGAGTGCCATACACATTGAGCTTGGGAGCATCAGCATGGAAACGCGCAGACTGGGCGGCACGGACATGGACGTCAGTTGGCTGGGATTTGGCGCGGCACGCATCGCCACCGATACCGGCTCGCCCGCAGCGGCCGAGCGCTTGCTCAACACGCTCCTGGACAGCGGCGTCAATTACATCGACACGGCGGAGTGCTACGGCGAAAGCGAAGAGACTCTGGGAAAATACATCAGCCACCGCCGCGACGAATACTGGCTTACCACCAAGTGCGGTCACGTGGCGGGCGACATCACCGCGCCGGAATGGACTGCCGCGGCGGTGACTCAATCCGTGGACCAGTCTTTGCGCCGCATGCAGACGGACTACATCGATCTCATCCATATTCACACCTGCGAAGCCGACGTGTTGCGCCAAGGCGACGTACTGCGCGCGCTCCAAGACGCCCAGCAAGCCGGCAAGACCCGCTACATCGGCTTCAGCGGCGATAACGAGGTGGCGCTGGAAGCCATCGGCATGGGGAAGTTTGCCACATTATTGACGTCATTTAACGTCTTGGACCAACGCGGGTTGGATGAGGTGCTTCCCGCCGCGGAAGCCGCCGGCATGGGCATCATCGCCAAGCGTCCCATCGCTAATGCGGCCTTCAACCGACCTGCCTCTCCTTATGACTACGCCGACGCCTACTGGCAGCGCGCGCAGCACTTCACGGTGCCGGAGGGGGCGCCGGCAGACGGCGTGGCGTTGGCGCTGCGGTTCTGCCACTCATTCGATTACATCGATACGGCCATTGTCGGCATCGACAGTTTAGAGCAACTCCAAAGCAACACAGAGCAGGTCGCGGCAGGGCCGCTGCCTCCGGACGTTCTTGCCTCTTTGCGGACGCAGTTCCAAGAACACGGCCGCGACTGGCCCCAGCTAAGCTAAAAGGGTATCCGCAAAACTTCAGAACTAAACTCAAGGACTCTTCTAATTTCGCGAAAGCCGTTCGTGGTGAGTGGGCCTCGTGAAGCCCTTGCCGAACCATGAACGGCCCTGCGACACGCCTGTACTGAGCTTGTCGAAGTGCTCAAAGCCTGCCCCGTACTTGATACGGGAGCGAACGGATAGTGTTGCCCTACCCCCTCTTGGGAACACTCTCGAAGGCATCGGCGCGCTGCTGCCCCGCAAAAGTGGTTCGCCCAAGCCCAAAGTACCAGAGAAAGAGCACAGCGCTGATGCCGGTGAGGCCGGCACTGACCAGGAATAAGCTCTGGTAGCCGTAGATGCTAACCAAGGGGCCGCCGGCGAAACCCATCGTGCCCCAGCCGATACCCGCCACCATATTCGCGACACCCGCGGCCGTCTCCCGCCAGCGCGCGGGCACCACTTCCATGGTGTGCCGCAGGCTGCAAGGGCGCTGGATATAGGTAAAGCTGACCAACCCGGCATAGCCCACGGCCGCTCCCGCCCAATGCGGTACCAACGCGAACGCAACCGTGCTCAGGGCCATCCCGAAGCTCGCCCATACAATGACGGGTTCCAGCCCCCAGCGCCGTGAGATAAAGGGCGTCAGCAGCGCCGCGAAACCGCCGACAAGCTGGCCGCCCGCGGCCAGCATACCGATCTGCGCCGTGGGCATCGCCAGGATCTCGTCCAGATAGACATTGAAGAACGTGCGTTGCGCGCCTTCGGACGCGATGCGCAGCATGATGACCAAGCCCATCATCGCGATGATGAGCACCGGCAGCCCCGATGATGACCTGCTCGCGCGTACCGGCGGCTCCTGGTCTGCCGTGCGTGTTACCGCCGCGGTGGTGGTAGATAGTGCTACCACACCGGCCAGCATCGCGAACGCCGCTACCAACAATGCCAGCGCATAGGAGGCCGTGTCCGTGATAGGAAGCAACCTTGCGAGCGTGCCCGGCAGAAAACCACCGGCCAACGCGCCGACAAACGCCGCAATCGGACTCATGCCTACCCGCAATGAGTAAAGATACATGCGTTCGCGTGGCGTGGTGGACTGCAACATGAAGGGATTGCTGCTTACAAAGTAAGCATCGAGTCCCATCGAGGTCACCGTGTACGCGACGACAATCCACGCCACTTGCACGTTGCCGGTGAGGAATTGCGCCGCAGGCAGCAGTCCCATACCCAATGCCGCGAGCACGAACCCCACCTGCAGCATGCGTCGCGTGCCGAAGCGCGCGCCCAATGCGCCGGCGGGCAGACTGAAGACGGCATAGGCCAAGAAACCCGCGCCGTTGACCAACCCAACCACCGTGGGCCCGTAGCCCAAACGCAGCAGGTAGAGGTTGAGCAGCACGGCATAGATGCCGAAATAGGCGAAACCCAGGAGCAATGCGCTGAGGATGAAGATGCGCACGTTGCGGTTGAAGAGCCGCAATGCTTGGAAATAGCCGGTCACCGCCATCGTATCGTGCGAAGCCTGCACGTGAGCCACACCCTCTACAAAACGAAACCGCGCCGCGTAAAACGGCGCGCTACCTTCTGCCGCGTGCAGAGGGTATGGTACCACGCAAGTGCGGCGATACGCTTAGTCACAGTGCTGCTCAGACAAGGCGCAATTGGTAACGGCGCTTGCTCGGCCTTCTACTTGAGGTGAGGGCTGACGTGCTCGAAGGCCACTTCCCCCGCCAGCACTGCATAGCGCAGTGCTGTGGGAAGTAGCGTGTCACACGGAGGAATCTCACTGCCTTCTTTGGACTGCAGAGGGTCTCTGGGGTGCATGTCTGTGTCGCGCGCGCTGTCACCGGAGAGCAGTCCCCAGACGGTGCGGCTGCCCCGGTATCCTCCGCCGCACTTGTCACAACCAGCCGCTCTGTATAGCTGCGCCCCGGCAGAGGCACGCAGGAGATCAACCTCGTCTGACGCTATGGCACGCGGCTCCCGGCAGTCCGGACATAGCCTTGGCACTACAATGAATTCACTGGCGGCAAGAAAATAAGGAGAGCGTTCGCATTGTTCCAAGCCAAGCTCCGCAAGGTATTCAAGGGCGGCTCGAATTGAAGCTCTCTGCACCTGGACGAAGACGGTAATGCCGGCGGACAACGCGGCCGCAACAGACTCCACTTCAGCGCTATCTTGGACTCCATCCAGCAAGAGTACATCTGGGCATAGGCCCATGGCCACCTGCCATGGTTCGGCGTCGTCAGTATTTTCGGCCTTTCCGCCACCAATGTGCACGGTGCTTTCGGACTGGTAGTTGGACGATCGATCAATGGATGCCACGAGCTTCCCCTGTAATTCCAAGCAGTGTGCCAGGGCCAGACGATGCTCTTGCACTACACGATAGTGGCTACCCGCAAGCACGAACAGGCCGGGCTTCCCCGCCAGCAAGCGGTACAGGGCCTCACACTGCTCTGCGGTATAGCCAATCTCCGTAAGGGTCTGCGCCGCACCGGCATGGAAGAATTGGAGGTGGAGCTGTTCGCCGGCATGACTTGGCACGACGCTCAGTCGTACCTGTGCCGAATGATTCTCGTCCGCGTGCCTGAAGATAGCCTCACTGGACACGCCGGCGCCATCATCAGGGAGCGATGCAAGCGCCTTGAGTTCTGCCTTCAGGCAGTCACCAAGCTCCCCTTCCACGCGCGCAACATCGTGGATGCGACCCAAAGTGCGCACCAAGAGCTTGTCACCGCTCGCCGTCGGGTTCACATAGAAGTCGCTCGCTTGCGCCGCCATGCAATCGAGCAACAGCCTCTTCACCGCTTCCTTTGAGCCGGCTTCGTCGTCTGCGATGCCTACCTCGGGCAGATCGACAATGCCATGCTCGGCAAGGCGAGCCGTGAAGATACGTACGAGGGTTTCCGCTCTCTGGCGCCTACCCGCAAGTTCGCCGGCGGCCGCCGCGACGTCATCCTCCTGAAACATCAGCACCGCATCATCCTTGCTCGCCTTAAGCACGCCATCTTTAACGAGGCGATAGACGCGAGCACGGCTCAGTGAGAGCCGCGCCATTACGTTCTCAATACCCATAGTTGTTGCTGCCCGCCGGCTTTTGGCAAAGGTTTGGTCTGCCGAGTGCTCTAGGGAGTGCTGTGCCTCTTTTGCCATAGGTATTCCTCGCCCGTGAGGCTCACATCTTTAGCCGGTATCGTTACCGTCAGGCCGGCGTCGGCGAATTCTTGGCGCAGTTCGGTGATAAGTTCACCGTAAAGGTTTACGGACTTCGAGGCTGTCCAGCCAAGCAGTTGGGCCCGTTCTTCATCTGCCGAGACCTCGAGCAGCTTGAAACGCGGCGCCGGGTCGTCCAGGATTGCGGGGTGGTTCCGCAGCTTGTCCAATGCGATGTCTTTCACCCAATCTAGGTCCACCTCGTAGGCGGCGGCCAGGGGAATTTGCAGCACGCGCATGTCGTAACTCGAGTGGTTGATGATCTTATTCCGCCAAAGCACACCGTTCGGCACAACGATGCGCGCATTGTCCAGGGTAAGCAGCCCAGTGTAGCTGAGGTTCACGTGCGTTACAAAGCCGACTTGCTGCGGCGGGCCGAACTCGATAAGGTCGCCCTTGTCGAAAGGCTTGGCTCCCAGCATCATCAATCCGGCGAAGTAATTCGCAATGGATCGCCGAGCGCCCATGCCGATGATGATCCCGGTAATGCCGAC
>VXOZ01000202.1 GCA_009839775.1 Chloroflexota bacterium
AAACATGCCCGCCGTGACGGTGAAAACCTTATAGGGTATCGGCGTGAGTGCGGCGACGAGAATCGCCCACACGTCGTAGCGCTGGTACTTCTGCTCAACGAACTGTATCTTGTCTTGCGAAAAGAGGCGGTCTACCACCGGGCGCCCGCCCCACATGCCGATCAGGTAGCCAATGCTCGCGCCGACCAGCGAACCGAGAAGGCAGATGGCGGCAAAGACCAAGGCAAAGCTCGGCTTGCCGACGCCCAGCGCAATTAGCAAAGGATCCGGCGGCACCGGAAAGATGATCGACTCCGCCGCCGACAGCACAAATAACGCCAACCCGCCGTACGGCGATTCCGCCCAGGCTAATACCCAGTCTACGAGGTCGTGAAGAAGGTCAAACAGAGTCTAGATCCTTTGGCTTAAATGAGATGCTCGATTTCAACGTTGCCCCAGTGCCGTCTGAAGTACTCCGCCACCAGCCGGCGGTGACAGTGATCGGGCTCGTGTTCGCTGCACAAGAGGCAACTGTTGGCGATGGTTGCCCTTAGTCGCTTTACGATACGTCTTCCCTTGGTGGGCTTTAGGCCCTCTGCGAAGATGCGCCGCTCGTCCAGCAGCGTCAGGAAGTCGCGTTCGTAAACAGCCCAATCGAAGTCGCCATTTCGGTAGCCGTCCAGCAGCGCTTTGGTGGGCGCGAGGTCCGGCGTGTGGATGTACTTCATTCGACAAATCTGCTGGAGCAAGTACGGCAAGTCGTCGCCATGGGCGAAACGCGCCAGTTGCGAAGCGTTGTTCAGCCGTACGTCCACCAGGCGTTTCGCGCCCGATTCCCGCAGCAACTCGAAGAATTCACAAGCCGATTTCTTAGTAAAGCCGATGGTGTATATTTTCAAAGCGCGTGCTCCAAACCGGTACTCTCTCAAAAAGGTGTAAGCGCTCTGGATTCCCGCCCTGTATCACGTACGGGCAGGCTTTTCGCGGGAATTGCGGAAAGCGTCAAAGGGCGGAAGGTTCGCGCCAGCGGGCGCCCACGCGCTGCGCCTGGCGCGCCACCGCATCTTCTATCACTGCCTCACGAGAGCGAAAGAGGTCGCCGTTATGCGGCAATTTGAACGCGTCCAGCAGCCGGTTCATCGCATCCTCATGAGTTTCCAAACTGCCGTCGGCGTGGATATGCGCCACGGCCACGCTGTGCTTTGCCAGCGTTTGGCCGATCAGCAGCGTGCGATGGCAGTCCAGAGGTTCCTTCTCGCTGCACATCAGGGCTATGCGCCGCGCCGGGGAAGCAGCCGTTCGTCCCCGTATCGAGTACGGGGCAGGCTCTGAGCCTGTCGAAGGATGAACGGATACGGTGTCCAGAACGCACACGATGCCTTTCTCGAATGCGGCAGTTGCCGCCAGCTTGTCATAGGCAACACGCCCATCATCGTCGTAATACGCGCGATCCGTCGGTTGGCCGCCAAGTTCCTTGCCTTTGAAGGTATAGCCGATGCCAACTTCCTTCAAGATCTTTGCCAAGTGTTCTTTATTGAAGTGCGGCAGGTAGCGGCTGTATGGCGCTGAACGCACGTCCATAACCACGTCAACGCCGTGTCTTTTCAGCAGCGCCAAGAATGCTTCAGGGGCGTGATTGGAGTGCCCAATGGTGAGGACCGGAATGCGCGTTGTCGTCACGTCAGGCATCTCCGCTAGATTTCAATGATGGCCGCGATGAGCTTGTAGGCATGCCCTTGATACGGCTCGCCCAGACTAACGGTAAGGAAGCACTCGCCAAGTTGATAACTGTCGTTAGGCCGGTTCAGGTACGTGTGTTCATAGACGGGATCGGTAACCCAGAGACGATAGACCTCCCCAGCGTAACGAAACCGGCCTTTGATTCTCCGCTTGAAGTCGCCTTGCTCTATCCTGGGCGCGAATACATCTAGTTCCAGCTTACCAATTTTGATGAGGCGCAACGAACTATCCAAGGAACCTGCGCGCTCAAGGGGCAGTCTATCGTTCCGACCGTGGTGCGTGTGGAATCCGTTGATCCAGAGCAGCCCAGCCGAGTCTTCCAGTTCGTCGAGCGATTGCGGCGCGACGCGGCGTATTCTCTTCCACCTGTGGTCCGGATCCAGCAACCAATTCTCTTGCTGGTAGCCTTTCGGGCGCGCCTCGCGCACCGGCACATCGACGACATCGAGTATACCCGGCTCGCTGCCGTCTGCGTACTGCCGTTCCCTTTCATTGACCGCTTCGTCTTCGCGGTCGCTGACCGGCCGCACCCATGCGCTGGGGCGTCCATCATCCATGAGTTCCTTGCCGGCAATGCAGCGATCACCCTCCTTGCGCGAGTTGGCAAGGCACACGATGCGCTTTACGGAGCTCACTGCCATGGCCACATCCTACCCGTATTGCTCTAACGCCTCTCCCAAGGCGATAGGCTAGAGGGTGAACAAAGGAATCTGCGCTGTGTTTTCAATTGGCGTGTCCGCTGCGGTTAGCTCCGATGGTGCAATGATAGCGGCGATGAGTTTGTAGGCAAAGCCCTTATGCGCTCCCCCGAGGCTCACGGTTAGAAAACAAGCGTCAAGCGTGTACCTGCTATTGGGCTGCTCCCCGTACACTTGCTCGTAGATGGGATCGGTCACGTGCAGGCAGTACTCTATACCATCATGCCGGAATCGTCCCCGCACCTTATAGAGAAAGTACCCCTTGAATGTCAGCTTGGATTTTTCATTGGATGTAAGCAATTCCAGCCAATCAACCTCAATGATTCGCAACGAACTATCGAGGGCATTGGCAAGGTAAAGTGGGATCCGGTCATTATGCCCCTTGCTGCTGCTGTGGCCGATATCCCATAGTGGCGCTGCCGGATCGGTGAATTGCGATAATCGATCGAACGCAAGACAGTCTGCTTTCTCCCAGAAGCGGCCTGCGTCAAGTAGCCAGTTTTCCTGTTGATAGGTGTTGGGCCGCGCCTTGAGCACCGGTACGTCGATGATGTCGAGCACACACGGCTCGCTGCGGTCCTTGTACTGCCGTTCGTACGCGTTAACCGCTTCACTCGGCCGGTCGCTGACGGGCCGCACCCAACCGCCAGCGCGTCCCTCCGCCAAGAATTCCTTGCCGGCAATACAGCGTTCTTTCTCTTTGCGTGAATTGGCCAGGCAGACGATCCGCTTGACAGTGGCAGTCGTTTTCATAGTCCTGCTCGCGTGAATGGACTGGCGGAACCCTAGTGTGTAGACGGCTACTCACTAGGCAGAAGGGTTCCAATCAATCGTTTGCCAGGATTGAAAGATACCGTGCCGCACCTTCGATTGAGAGGCTACGGGCTATAACGTAAGTGCCAGAACGCTGACGCTAGTAGGTAGCGGGGGCGTATACGTTCAGCGTGCGCAGGGGTTCATCGCCGGTGCAGCGGAGTTCGTGGGGGTCGCCAGCGTCGATGATGAGCACGTCGCCCGGGGCAAGAGGAGCGGTCTCGTCGCAGACAGTGGCCTCGCCGTGACCGGAGACGACGTAGACCACTTGGTCGGACTCTGGATGGTCGCTGGCGTGGAGGCCGCCGGTCCCTTCGCCGGGCCCGAGCACCAAGATGCCGACTTGGCTCTTACCCGTGCCGGCAACGATGCGAAAGAGCGAATCTTCCGCCAGAGCTGGCGCGACATTGAGTGGTTTCATATCCTACCTCCGCAAGAGTGAAAGTGCTTAGGTAGATCTTAGCGTAACTGAGACGAGAACGTGGAGTTAGGCTGGAACTGTGAAAATATCCCCTCACCCCAACCCTCTCCCCGGGGAGAGGGAGCCTGACCGCCTGAGAGCGAGGTTCATGCAGCACGTGGTTCGGGAGTTCCCAGGGAATAAGTGGCCGTTGGCGTTACAGGCGCTACGGGGGTCTGAAGCCGGTGGTTCTACGCCGAGGCTTCTTCCTTCTCGCGTTTGTGCGCTTCCACCACCTGCTCTTGGGTGCTCGCGGGCACTTGCTCGTAGCCTATGAATTCAGAGGTAAACGTAGCGCGGCCTTGGGTGAGCGAGCGCAGGTCGGTGGCGTAGCGCAGCACCTCGGCCTGGGGCACTTCCGCTTCGACCTCCATCGTGCCGGGCGACACCATGTCCATGTTATGCACCCTGGCGCGGCGGCTCGTGAGATCGCCGATGACGTCGCCCATGCGGTCTTCCGGCACGCGTACCTTCATCTGCAAGACCGGCTCCAAGAGGACAGGTTTGGCCCTGTCCATGGCTTCTCCAAGGGCCATGGAGCCGGCAATTTGAAAGGCGAGGTCGGAGGAATCGACCGTGTGCTCTTTGCCGTCTACGAGCGTTACGCGCAGGTCCACCACTTCACCGCTGGCGAGCGTGCCTTCTTTCATGGCTTCGCGGACGCCTTTGTGCACCGCCTCGCGGAACGGAGCGGAAATCGCGCCGCCGAAGATCTTGTCCACAAACTCGAAGCCCTCGCCTCTGCCCGTGGGCTCGATTTCGATATTGCAGACGGCGTACTGGCCGTGGCCGCCGGTCTGGCGCACAAAGCGGCCCTCCGCCGCCGCGGTACCGGTAATCGTCTCTTTGTAGGGCACCTTAACCGGGACCGTCTTCACATCGGCGCCAAATTTGCGCTTCATGCGCTCCAGCGCGACGTTGATGTGCGTCTCGCCAATGCCTGAGAAGAGCGTCTGGCCCGTGATCTGCTGCCGCTCGACGTGCAGGCTGGGGTCTTCTTCCGTGACCCGTGCCAGCGCGCTGCTCAGTTTCTCCAAGTCTTCTTTCGAGGTCGGCTCGATGGCGGCGGTGAAGAGCCAGCGCGGGAACGTGACGGCAGGCAGCGCCAGCGGCTGCTTGCGCTCGCTCAGCGTATGGCTGGTGAGGGTTTCCGCCAGCTTGGCAACCGCACCCATGTCACCCGCGGCGATATGGTCGGTATTTTCCTGTTCGCGGCCGCGCACGAAGAGCAACTGACCGATCCGTTCTTCGCTTTCCGTATTGACGTTCCAAACACGAGAATCCGAGCGCAGCGTGCCCGAATAGACACGGATGAACGACAGCTTGCCGACGTAGGGATCAGCCAAGGTCTTATAAACGAACGCTGCCAGCGGGCCCTCGGCATCGGCGGCAAGCTCCTGCTCCTCGCTTTCCAGCGTCGCTGTCGCGGCAGCGGTCTCAGCCGGTGACGGGAGATAGCGAATGATCGCGTCCATAAGCGCGTGCACGCCGACATTGCGGGTTGCGGAGCCGCACAACACCGGTGTCACTTGACCAGTGCGCACGCCTTCATGGAGGGCAGCTTGGAGTTCCTCGGCGGATATGTCCTCGCCTTCCAGATATTTCTCCGTCAGATCGTCGTCGAGTTCCACCACGTTCTCGATGAGGGTCATACGGTATTCTTCCACCGTATCTTCAAGATCGTCGGGCACCTCCGCCTCGGACACCTCGTTATCGGCGTAGAGGTAGGCCGTGTTCGCCAGGACATCCACCACGCCCGTGAAGTCGTTCTCGGAGCCGATGGGAACGTGGAGCGGCGCGACGCTGTTGCCAAAGAACTCGCGCAGGCTGTCCACGGTGCTGAAATAGTCGGCGTTTTCGCGGTCCATGCGATTGACAAAGATCAAACGCGGGAGATCGTGGGCGGTGATCCGCTCCCACGACTCTTCCGTGCCCACCTGCACACCGCTGGCCACGTCCACCACCAATACGGCGCCATCGGAAACGTGCAGGGCACTGGCGACCTCACCGGAAAAGTCGGCGTAGCCCGGCGTATCGAGCACATTGATCTTGGCTTCGTTCCACTCGACCGGGACGAGCGAAAGATTGAGGGAAATCTGGCGCTTGACCTCGTCCGGGTCGTAGTCCGAGACCGTGCTGCCGTTATCCACGGAGCCAAGGCGATTAATCGCACCGGTCGCGAAGAGCATCGCTTCCGCGAGAGAGGTCTTGCCCGCGCCCACGTGAGAATAGAGCCCGACATTCCGAATCGTGTCCGTCGCATACGCCTTCATACGGTTTGTACCCTTGTTGGAGAAAGAGGTATAGTGCACTTAAGATTGGCATTATATACCAGAGCGCAGCCACGCATCAAAGCTGCTTCGGCACGCATCTCAGGGCACTAAAGCAAGCGTAGGCAACAGGTTTCCCTCAGTTATTTGAAAGCCTGACGCTTCAGAAGACTCGAATCAAGCCGTGCGCGAGAGTGCATGAACTCTTCGTGCTGCTGTGTTAACCTGCGGAATCCAGTCACTAGCCACAGTACCAAATCCTTTACGCAGCGCCCTCTACGCGTGTAATCAAAGTGGAGACTGTACCTCTATCTCACATTTCCCACAGCAGTTAAGCGAGAGCAAACATGAAGCACTTCAGAGTCGTACTCCTCGCATTGGGGGCAATCCACGCGCTATTCGCCGGGTTTACCGCCCTGGTCGGAGGCTTTGCTGATGGCGGAAGCATTGGGGAACGCCTTGTTCTGATGGCCGTTCATCCGCTTACGGCCGCCGCGCTTCTCTATATGGTTGCGCTGCACGCGCCGGCCCGCAGAGTGCTGATGATTGGGTCGGCAATAATCGTAGTCAACGTAATTGCCGATGTTACGCTGGCCCTGCTCATACTGACAGGAAACATCCGCGGCGATTGGCTGCTGCCGCTGGTCTTTTCGGTGGTTCCGCTCTTGGGGTTGGTCTACGCGGGAACCTTGCTCTCCCGCCGCGCCGAGTAATTCTCAAGACCTTTCAGCGAAACGCGTGTGCCTTGTGTAACAGCGGACGTTAGAGACAATAGGATCCGTTGGAGTCACTTATTGAAACGGCGCAGCAGTAGAAACGCTGCGATTAGCGGTCTATAAAGACACTCCCTACCTGCTCAACCAGAAGAGTGTGCGCTATGGCAAGCCAACTCGTCGGATCATTTCATACGCGAAATGCAGCGCTCCTGGCGGTAGAGGAGCTTGCGGCGCGCGGCTATGACGTGGAACTGCTGAAGGTCGAGCACCAAGGTTCACGGGCTGCACTATTTCGCCTCGTCCTGCGCATTGCGCAAGGCGGCGTCATCGGCGCGGCGCTCGCTCTGGTTACCGTCTTCATCGTGCCGAGCGAATTCTTGCTGCCGATCATGGTCATAGGCGGCGCGGCCGGCGCGTTTCTCAATGTTCGTTTGACCCGCCCGCAGGAGCTTCCGATAGAGGTGGAAGACACCACCGTCCAAGCGCTGGTGGTCGTGCAGGGCGCTGACATCGAGACAGCGACGATGATTCTCCGCAAGGAAGGCAGTACGGCAGTCCGGCAGATCGAAATACACGCGGAATCGCAAACGACAGACACCAGGTGACCGCGCCCCACATGCGCAAACAAGGCCCTCCCGACCGCCCGGTTCATGCCGGGCGCAGCGCTGCTGCCAAGAGTCCGATCGCACCTATTCACCCGTTGATTCCACCTGCTCGAAGATAGCCGCAAGCTCTGCCGGTGACGCGGCCTGCGCCACCTCAGCGGTACCGCTGAAGACTCTTGCCACTGGCGCGGCACCCTCCGCCGCGATACCGCAGGCTGCCAGCAGGTCCGCATCGCGCTCCGGGTCGAGCCACTGGGTGACTTGCGCCGGCGTGTGGATGCGCAGCGCCTGCCGGAAGAGCGCTTGGGCTGCCGCTGAATCGTGGGGGCCGACGACCGCGATGTGCGTCGGCGGACGCAGCAAGCGATCAACCGCCTGCCCGTAGAGCGCCCCAAAGTGCGCAAAGTGCCGGAACGACACGGCATAGTTCGCGAGGGCATTCTGCGCAATGGTGCGGTAGCACTCCTCGTTGGTGAGCCGCCACAACCTAATCAGGAGTTCAGCCGCCGCCGCCGTATCGGCCAGCACCTCCTGGCGCTGAGCGAGCAGCCCCAGCGGCGTGGCCGTGAGAGCGGGCGCACTGTCCCAGAAAC
>VXOZ01000119.1 GCA_009839775.1 Chloroflexota bacterium
TCCACCGATTGGTGGAGGTGCTGCTGCTGAGTCTTAATCTCCTCCGGCTCCGCATGACGTCGCTGGACTCCCATTGCTGCCATGCGTATCGGCACGTGGCCGACGAGCGGCACGACGTTTAAGGCCGCTCCGTTCCGGTCCATGGCGTCCAAGTATTCGCCGAAGGTCAGCCATTCCCACCCCAGAGCCTCGCTCCCCTTGGCGAGAAACGTGCTCATGCCGCTAATCTCCGGCTTCGTCGCTTCAGTGAGGGGCGCCGGGCCGAATCCGCAGTTGCCAATGACCTCTGTGGTAACGCCTTGGCGAATCTTGCTTTCGGCTTTGTTGTTCACAAGCAATGGCAGGTCCGAGTGGGTGTGCATGTCGATGAAGCCTGGAGCCAAAACCTTGCCGCTGCCAGATACCCGCCGCTGGGCCTCCGCGTGCTCCAGTGCGCCGACAGCCGCTATTTTCCCACCCAGGACGGCGACGTCCGAAACGAAGCTCCGTCCGCCTGTGCCGTCAACTATCGTGCATCCATCAAAGACTACGTCGTACATGGCTCATTCCTCTTTTCGCAGGAACCGGGTCTCTGTGCTCAAGGTGGGTAAGTCTCAGCGACAAGGCGGAACTAGGATGTTCCCGATGAAGATAGCTCTTCCTCTTCTTCTTCAATCGGATCCCAAGGGTCAAGGTTCAGTCTCCTGGGTATGTACACATCCTCTATGACGAAAGTTCCGGCGGCTAGGTCGTGCCACGTGCGGCGGTTCGGCTCTCTGAACATCCAAAGCGCGCCGGCGCAGAGTGCCGCAATGGAAACAAGCATGGCGAGCGCCCGTGTGGCGGCCTGCCGCCAGTTCATTTGTTCCCCATCGACTGTGACGGCGCGGACGCCCACTAAGCGCATGCCCGCGGTTCCGCTATATTCGGCCGGCACCTGAATGAAGTAGATATACGGCGCGAGGGCGATGATGAGGATGGCCAAGCCAAACGGCACGATGATAGCGGCATCGGGATAGACTGTGTCTTCGGTTACCTCACCAACGGAGACCCCGAGGATGAGGACACCGGTGATAACCGCCGTAACCGCCAACATCGCCGCGGCCGCGAGCCCGAATACAAAGAAGAGCAGGTCCCACAGTGCCGCCTTGATCCGCTTCTCTAGAGGCGCCAGCGGTAGACCGGCAATTTGCTTGCCGGGTAAAGTCTCATCATTTGGTGTCGACACAGGGCTTGCCTTTCAGGCCTTGATTTGGCCCTACTCTGAAGGTACGTACCAGTCATTGAAAGCGAACAAGGCCGGCGTGCCCCCCGTGTGCAAAAAGATCACGGGCCGCGAGGGATCGAGCGCTCCCGAACGGATATGGTCGATGAGGCCGGCCATGGCTTTGGCGGTATAAACCGGATCGAGATAAAGGCCTTCCGTTTCGGCAACTAACTCTAGGGCCTCGCGGGACTCAGCCGAGGGGAGCGCATAGCCAGGGCCGATGTACTGCTCCTGGTTCTCGATGTCGGCTGCGGAAACGCACACGTCGAGCTTGAGGCGCTGGGCGGCTTCGTTGGCGAGGTCTGCTACCACCTCCGCCGGCACGAGATCCGTCCGGATAGGACTGATGCCGACAATCTGCCAATCGAGACCAAGCGCCCGCGCCGCCAATTCCAATCCCCCTTGGGTAGCAGTGGCGGAGGAGAGATAGATGGAAGCACGCAACAGGCCGAGTTCTTCTAACTGTTCCTTCAACTCGAGAGCGCAATCGACATATGACACCGAACCCAAGCTGGCAATGCCGTGCCACAAATCCACGACGATAGGGTTGCGGCCGGCCTGGCGTTCCGCAACTGCCGCTTCCTCGCAGAGCGCGATGAGATCGGGAAGCTGCCGCACCCGGACAACGCGCACGTCGGCGCCAGCGAGATGGTCGAGTAACAGATTACCCTGGGGCACGTTAGGCTCTTCACCGTTCAAATAAAGGACACAGCGCAAGCCGAGCTTGGCGCAGGCGGCAGCGGTCTGACGGCAAAAGTTCGACTGGATCGATGCCCCCGTAATGATCGTGTCCGCCCCCTGCTGCAGAGCCTCGCCTAGAATGAACTCGAGATGCCGGGTCTTATTCCCACCGAGTGCAAGTCCGGTGAGGTCATCGCGCTTGAAGAAGATGGGTGGTCCCCCGAGCGCATCGGAGAGACGCGCGGCTTCTTCCAACGGCGTAGGTAGCACGGCGAGGTGCACACGCGGAAGCTGGTCAATGGCTTGGCGTAACTCGGCAACGGTGAGTGTAGTGCGTTGCATTTGTCTTGGGGCTCCCAGCGTCTAAGGTAAATAGCCTTGCTGTCATAATGATACGTCGTTGGCTGAAATTATGCTATCGCAACGTGCACAACCGTTGCCAAGAGCTAAAGGGAAACGTCCTCTATCCCGCATGGAATCGCGCCAGAAATGCAGTCTTCGCCTGGCTTGCACCCTCCCCTGATCGAAGCCGTGCGTAGGTTGACAAGGTAGGTGGCCCATAGAATACTGAAGCTAGCACAGTGCCCCCTTGCAGACCCGCGATGTTTCGTGCGTATGCTCTCTTTGGTGTGGAATTATCAGACAAGCGAGCGGTGATGAATCCAGCCTCCGATAGTGAGAGCCTGCTCGAAGGTGTCACGCTTACACGGTCCGGCGACGTGCTTCGTGTCTCTAGCAGTACCCCCTTGCGCGTCTTGGGTTGTGCGAACGTTGGGGACGATCTGGCGTTGACGCGCAACATTGTAGCGATGTCTGTTGAGACAGAACAGCAGTCAGTGGACCCAGAGCAGCAACTGCATGATTGGGCAATGCAAGCGGGCATTCATGAGCCATTTGTGGGCCTGCTCACGACTGCCGCTGCTGAAAGCTACATTCAAGCAACTGAGGCAACAGCGAAGTGGAAGCTAACTGCCTTGCTCATTGCGGACCTAACGACACGGTGCTCTGCGGGAAAGACGAAGCCGGGGGAAGGAAATACCGGCGGAAGCATTGACATAATCATTCTCACTGACGCGAGCCTCTCCATGGGCGCGATGGTGAGTGCGATGATTACCGCTACCGAGGCGAAAGTGCGCGCGCTCGTCGAAAATCGCGTAACGACAAGCGAAGGATACGTCGCTACGGGAGCCCCAGCCGATAGTGTCATTATCGGCTGTTTGAGCAAAGGCGAACGGATTCGGCAGGCGGGCCCCACGACGCAGCTTGGCTATCTGGTTGGCAAGGTGGTGCATGAAGGATTGACCCGCGCGCTGCAAGCGCAGCACGTAGACTGACCGCTCAAAGGATCGTAGGACAAGAATCGCATGCAGCGAAGGATTTTAGATCACCAGCAAAAGGCAGATGGTATTGGAACAGTGTCGTCGGTCGACACGCGTCGCATCGAGCGCGCCGTGGAAGAGATTTTACGCGCGATAGGCGAAGATCCGGCCCGTGAAGGGCTGAGCGAGACGCCGCGTCGCATCGCGCAAGCGTACGAGTTTCTCTTCTCGGGGCTTTCCCGCGATCCGGCCGCCGCCATCGATGCCAGCTTTCACGAAGACTACGCAGGCATGGTGGTGCTGAAGGACATTCAGTTCTTCTCAATGTGCGAGCACCACCTGCTGCCCTTTTGGGGGATGGCGCACGTGGGCTATATACCCAGCGGTCAAATTGTGGGCGCCAGCAAACTGGCTCGCGTCATTGAAACGCTGGCGAAGCGGCCGCAACTGCAGGAACGCCTCACCGATGAAGCCGCCGCGACGATTGCCAAGGTAATCAAGCCGCAGGGCGTAGCCGTCGTCGTTGAGGCAGAGCATATGTGCATCGCCATGCGCGGCATCCAGAAGCCGGGTTCCCGGATGATTACGAGTGCAATGCGCGGCCTCTTTCTCTCGGACCCGCGCACCCGCAACGAGTTCATGGCCATCGCCACGGGCCAACGCTGATTCCTGATGAATTACGCCGAGGCGCTCCAGTACCTTTACTCCTTCATCGACTGGGAGCGCGGCATCGGGTATGGCGTAGACTCCCCGCCGCGCTTCACGCTGGACCGCATTGGCGCATTGCTGCGCATCCTCGGCAATCCCCACCAGCGCTTTGCCAGCGTTCACATTGCTGGCAGCAAGGGCAAGGGGTCTACGGCAGCGATCCTGGAATCCGTGCTGCGTGCCGCCGGCCTGCGCACCGGCCTCTATACCCAGCCCCATCTCCATACGTTTCGCGAGCGGGTGCGCATTGACAACCGGCCGCTTAGTCCGGAGACGTTTTCCTGCTTGGTTGGCCGGATAGCTGGCGCCGTGGAGACGCTCAAGGACGAGCATCCTGATCTGGGCAATCCGACCACGTACGAATTGGCAACCGCCCTGGGGTTTCTTTGCTTTGCGGAAGCAGCGGTAGATATGGCCGTCGTCGAGGTGGGTCTGGGCGGGAGACTCGATGCAACGAACGTCATCACGCCGCAAGTCTCCGTAATTACGTCGATCAGCTTGGAGCATACTGCCATTCTTGGCGACACCCTCACTGCCATTGCTAAGGAGAAAGCGGGGATTGTTAAGAATGACGGTGTCTTGGTGCATGCACCGAATCCTGCCGATGTGCTACGCGTGTTTAAGAAGACATGTAAGGAACGCGGTGCGCGGATCATAGCGGCGGACGAGAGCCGATGTGAAGCGATCGCCACGACCGACCCGCGTGAGGAGGCGGCTGGCGCCTGCTCAAGCGACAACTCTAAATCCATGGGAGGAAAGTCAGTCCATAGTTCGACAGGGACTTGGCGTGCCGCCTCGCCACGAACGGACTTGCCACCAAGCTGTGAAAATTCGACTGCTCCCGTAACTGCTCGAGAGCTACCCGACTGGGAGTATCCTGCACAAGTGTGTGCGGTCACGGCTTTGGGGGAGCAGCGAGAAGTGCGTTTTTCCCTGTGCGGACGCCACCAGCGGGTTAATCTCAGCGTTGCCCTTGCCGTGGTTGATGTGCTCGTGGCCCAGGGACTGCCCCTGTCCGTTGACGCAGTGTGCGCCGGCATTGAAGCCGTACGGTGGCCGGGCCGCTTTGAACTGTTGTCCGCGCGGCCGCTGGTGATTGCCGATGGTGCGCACACGCCTGATGCCATGGCATGTTTGCGTGAGACCCTGACGGAGCACTATCCTGGGCGTAGCATTCACTGTGTTTTGGGGACGAACCAAGATAAGAATCCCGGACCACTGCTGGATGTGTTGCTGCCCGTAATCGATAGACTCATCGTGTGTCGATCGCGTCATCCTCGCGCCCAAGCGCCTCGTGAGATTGCAGTGGCGGCTGCGGGCAAAGTGCCGACAACTGTCGCCGATGGTGTGGATCGGGCTCTTGCGATAGGTATGAACGCCATGGGCACTGAGGATGTCTTGTGTGTGACGGGTTCGTTGTTCGTGGCGGCGGAGGCGCGAGAAGTCTTTGGTCTTGCCGAGGAACTTGATCCTCCGCTTGATTTGTCCGGTGCAAGACCAGCATAAGGAAGCACAAGAGACATTTGCGATGGTAAGGCTCTTGCTTGTCCGCCACTGCCAGTCAACGTGGAACAGCCAGGGACGTATTCAAGGCCAACAGGATCCTCCACTCTCCGCGGAAGGCGAGGCGCAGGCAAGAGCGATTGGAGAACGTCTACGCGCGGAGTCGCTGAGCGCCCTATACTGCAGCGATCTTGCGCGCAGCTATGACACCGCGCAAGCGATTGGAGCGTTCCATGATCTTGTCGCGGTGCGTGACCGCGATCTGCGCGAACGGGGCTATGGCGCTTGGGAAGGTCAGCGGCTGGCTGATCTCATGGCGAACACTGCCGATTGGGAACAGCATCGACACAATCCGCAGTGGGCCCCGGCTGGCGCCGAAAACGGCCCCGCGCTCTACCAGCGCACCCAGGCTGCCTTGCGCCGCATAGTCCATCGCCATGAGGGAGAGACGGCGGCGGTCGTGATGCACGGTGGGGGCCTCAGAATGTACTTCTGCCATCTCTTTGGCCTCACTCTTGAGCACTACTGGCAGGTGAATGTGGCCCACGCCAGCCTGTCTATCGTTGACTGGCACGATACGGTCCCAACCCTCATCCTGTGGAATGACTCTCATCACGTCGCCAGCATCCCCGCCGCGAGCACTATCTACTAGGAGACCTTTGCATACCTTCGGACAGTAGCAAAAGCATATCTCCCTCTGATACCTGCCCGAAGCTCTCCCGCGTGCCAATGCGGAGAGTCGAAGGTAGCGTTCCCCGACAGTTGGTTGCGAATCCCGAAATCGTCAAACTCTCATGTGCGGTAATCGCTGTTGAAGATGACGTACTCGGTGGTGAGATCGCAGCCCCAGGCGGTGGCGGTAGCGTCGCCGTCCGCCAGGTCGAGGATGAACATGGACTGTTTTCGGTCCAGCAAGGCAGAGGCGGCATCCTCATCGAAGTCGGTGGGGGTGCCGTTCTCAAATAGGAGAATGTCTTCCAGCCAGAGCGAGGCCTTATTGGGGTCGAAGTCCACGCCGCTGTAGCCCGCCGCGCACATGATGCGTCCCCAGTTTGGGTCGGATCCAAGGAACGCAGTCTTCACTAAGCTGGAAGCAGCCACGCTGCGGCCGATGACGCGGGCAGCCTCCGCCGTGGCGGCGCCGCGCACCTCTACGCCGAATATCTTGGTGGCGCCCTCCGCGTTCCGCACGATCTCTTTGGCAAGAAAGACCGCCACCGCGCGGAGCGCTTCTTCAAAGGCAGCGCCCGCCGCGCCGCCAGTGATTTCCGGCCCCCCGGCCGCACCGTTTGCCAGCGCCAACACGGTATCGTTGGTCGAGGTGTCGCCATCGACGCTGATCATGTGGAACGAGTCGGCCACAGCGCGCTGCAAAGCTTCCTGCAGAAAGCTCTGCGCGACCGGCGCGTCGGTGGTGAGATAGGCCAGCATGGTCGCCATGTTGGGGTGTATCATGGCCGCGCCCTTGCACATGCCCCCGACCGCGTAAGTGGTACCGTTGGCTTCGAATAGGGCCGCCCCTTCTTTGGGCCACTCGTCGGTGGTCAACATGGCAGTGGCCGCATCCCGATGGCGTTCTTTGGCCGGCGCGAGGCGCGCAATCCCTGCCCGCACCGTGTCCATGGGCAATTGGTGGCCGATAATGCCGGTGGAGCAGACCAGTATGTCCTCCGCGTCCACGCCGATCTGCGCTGCCAGCAGCGCCGTCATCTCCCGCGCGTTCGCCATGCCTTGGTCGCCGGTGCATGCGTTGGCGTTGCCGCTGCAATACACGATGCCGCGGGTCGTGCCCCGCCGCATGCGTTCCTGGTCGAGCAATACCGGCGCCGCTTTGACCACATTCTTTGTATAGACGCCGGCCACGGTCGCGGGACGTTCTGAGACCAAACAGCCTACGTCGCGCTTAGCGCCTGTCGGATCAACTTCCTTGATGCCGCAGAACACACCGTCTGCGAGAAATCCGGCCGGGCGCGTTGCACCGCCGGTTACCAGTCCTTCCGCGAGCTCTTCTGCCATGAATCTGTTCCTTACACTATGCAACTGTCCAACTGGGCATGTGTCTTAATCGTGCCGATGGATTCGCCTCTTAGAATCAGCCAAATCGCAGGGATCTTCCGCTGGCCGCAGCGGGCGCCGCACAAGTGCGAACGGCTTGCCGCGTGGCACCTTATGATGATACACGAGAGCGCGGCACGTTGCGTGGGAAACGGATCGCAGAGTTCGGAGATGCCAAGCTGAGTGCCCCTACGAGGGGACTTCAGTCCTCGCCGCCGTGTAGAAATTCCGCCAGCATGTCCCGCGCGTTTTCCTGGATCGGCGGGAAGTGGCTGAAGCAGAGGGTGGTGAAGTCCACGTCAAGCAGTTTGGCGAGAGAGGTACGCGCCAGTTCGGGG
>VXOZ01000315.1 GCA_009839775.1 Chloroflexota bacterium
GTGGAAGCCCTCGCTGAAGAGCTGGCCTTGGAAACCGCGGTAACCGGAGGGCAGGCCGGGGTAGCGGCCGCCATTTGGCAGTTCCGCCGCAAACGTGGCGTAGTCGGGATCGTCGGCGATAAGACCCTGGTAGCCCTCGTGGTTAAGGACAGACTTGCTGACCGGCAGGTTAGTGCCGCCAGAAGCCCTGATGACGAAGACCTGGGCGTCTGCCGAAACGGCGTACTGCGCAAAGCGCAACGACGCATCGAGAATGTTAGCGTCTGCCTGCACGAACACCGCGATATTCTGGCCGCCGTTGGGCGCATGGCGCTTCGTTTGCACCGGAGTGTGGATCACCTTGAAGACGTCACCACGCTGGCGGAGCGTCGGCAGGCGGTACGGCCCCTGGGACTCGAAGACCGTCTTGCCGTCGTGGAACAACTCGCCGCCCCACTCGTCCCGATACGGCGCAAGCTGGTAGGCGTTCATCCAGTCGCTGATCATCTGCGTGGCCCAGATGGCCTCGTCGGAATCGAAATTCCAGCGGGTCTGCTCCTCGTTCAGCCATTTGAAGCCGGCGCTGCCGGCCACCTGGTCCCAGCGGCTGATGCTGCGCGGATGATAGTCCCAACCCCAAACGTCGGGCGGGTTGGCGGCTACCTGCGCCATTTCCAGCATGTTTTCCCACGTCCAACCCTCTTCAGGGTCACTGACGCCGGCCGTCGAAAGCAGGTCCGGGTTCCAGATCATAATACTGTTGTTGGTATTGATCGGAAGGCCGGTGAGCTTGCCCTGCCACGTGGTGCTCTCGGTCATAGGCTCGAAATAGTCTGCGCGCTGATCGGTCCAGCCGGGGAACCGCTTCAGCTCTTCCTCGTGGTCCACCGTCACGCCGGCGGCAAAGAAATTCGTGCTGTCCGGCCAGGCGTGCCAGTGCACTCCAGGCGGCACGCCGCCAGCAGCGGCGGTCTTGGCTTCATCCGTGCCTTTGCCGGGCACGATTTCGACGAGGATGTTGTCCTCGTTTTCGGAGTTGTACTTGACGACCATGTCGGACAGGCCTTGCACCTGCGGGTGCAGTCCGGCGGCGCCAAAGCCGATGTACGACCAGAACGAAATGATGGTACGTCCATCGGACATGCTCATGGACTCTTCAGCCGCGGGAGCCTCGGCCTCTTCTGCCGGCGCGTCTGCCGGAGCCGTTGCCGGCGCCACGCCCTGACCGCACGCAGCCAGGAAGGCAGAGCCAAGTCCGGCTACTGCGCTGCCGTAAAGCAGATTTCGACGACTTATTCGCTGCACGTGCAATTCCTCCTTCGCACGCTAAACACAAAAAAATCCCGAGCAGCCTCTTGGCGCGATAGACTACACCTACCGCACTGCTCCAGATTCTTAACTTAATCTACGCCTGCCAAACTTGTCAAAAAACCTGTTACGACACCTTTAAATCTACACGAAACGGGAATTGTCCATCCGTTCAACAAGAAGGCAGCACTACTATTCAATCGGTGGGTACAGTCCTACCCTTCTACTCATCCGTACCGTAGTCTTTGGCTATAGAATTGCGAAGACCCCAAATCGCTCCGCACGTCTCTGCAAACGGGCCATTCGGTTTGGAGGGGACACCTTTAGGTCTAGACGCCCATCGATCTGCGGACTTTAGCCTCGCGTCGACGTTGACGGCGAATAGCCCGCTGTAATGCCAGACGCTCTTTTTCTGCCTTTGAGCGATAGAACCGCCGCAAACGGACTTCTCGCATTACGCCGGACCGGTTTACCGATGAGCGAAACCGCTGCAAGAGACTCTCAAAGCTCTCGCCGTCGCGCAAGGTCACTGCTGACAAATCAACCACACTCCTTGTGTCTATTCTTCAGTTTGCGCGCAAGAAAACTCTTACGCTCGCACTAAAACAACCTCGGTAACCCACAATACCATACTTCAGGCCGTACAACAATCCAAGAACTACACCGGCTCGCCTACGGCGCTCTCTTGCTTCAGGTCGCTCTCCACCATCATCCGGATGAGCGACCGAAAGTCCACAGTCGGTTCCCAGCCCAGCTTTTCCCGTGCCTTCGCGCTATCGGCAATCAAGAGGTTGACATCCGCCGGACGCAGGAACCGTGGGTCCTTGCGGACGTACTCCTGCCAGTTCAAACCCACGTGCTCGAATGCCACCGCACACATCTCCTGAATCATGTGTGTCTTGCCGGTGCCAATCACATAGTCATCAGGCTCGTCCTGCTGCAACATCAGGTGCATCGCCCGCACGTAGTCACCGGCATAGCCCCAGTCGCGCTTAGGCGTCAGATCGCCCATCAAGAGCTCGGACTGTTTGCCAAGCTTGATGCGCGCCGCCGCGTTCGTCGTCTTGCGAGTCGCGAACTCCAAGCCGCGCCGCGGCGATTCATGGTTGAAGAGGATTCCCGAACAGGCGAACATGTCGTAGCTCTCGCGGTAATTCACCGTCGTATAGTGCCCGTACGTCTTGGCCACTCCATAGGGACTGCGCGGGTGGAAAGGCGTCGTTTCACTCTGCGGCACTTCGCGCACTTTGCCAAACATTTCGCTGCTCGAAGCCTGATAGAAGCGGATGTCCCGGTTTACCATGCGAATTGCTTCCAGCAGCCGCGTGACCCCTAGTCCCGTAATCTCACTCGTGAGCACCGGCTGACGCCACGACAAGGGGATAAAACTAATCGCACCCAAGTTGTAGACTTCATCCGGCTGTGTAATTTCCACGGCAGCGATGAGCGAACTCTGGTCCAAGAGGTCACCTTCAACGAGTTCCAGACTGGGTATGAGTCGCTGAACGGCCTCCGCTTTGGGGTTGTTCTGTCCGCGAATGAGGCCATAGACCTTATACTCCAGACCAAGAAGGTGCTCGGCTAGGTAGGTCCCGTCTTGTCCGGTAATCCCGGTTATTAATGCTGTTTTCACACCCAATTCCTCATCGCTCTATAGTTATCAAACTCTGCGACAAGTCCGAAAACTGAGAGACTATCAAGGAGCCTCCCTGCTGCGTCGCATTCACCAGGCGCACCTCTTTTTCGCTGTGGTTTCTCCTCAGTCTTGAAAAGCCTGCCCCTAGACTTTGCGGACAAGGAAAGCGAAGACACTGAGCCGGGCCTTCCACAAGCACTGTGGCACACTCAGATTCGCTTTGGCTGTTTGCGCGCACGGCGGCGTAAGGGGCAAAGCGCGAAGGTGGACTCTGCAAGAGGCGCAATCAGCGCACTAATCTAATGCTATCATAGGTACGCATGCATTCCCAGACCGTGCAAGGCTTCCAGCCGCCAAACTGTAGGCGCGTCGTGCCGCTTTCGCATAGGCCCGCCCACGTACAGACAGCAACCAGACGACAGCCGCTGCAAAACCGTGAGGAGTAGAGCATGGCCGCAAACGAACAGCCGCTGACGTGCAAGATTGAGACCGCGCGGGGCGTGCGCACGCTCGCGTTTCCCGCTGAGATCGTTGCCCAGGGACGCGGTGTGCCGCGCACTATCAGATGCTACACAGTGACCGATGAAGTGCGCATGGTGCGAATCGAAGCCCGACGCGCGGACGGCCTGCGCTTCAACGTGCTCGACGAGTACAATCAGCCGCTGAACGATGCGCCGGTGCAGTGGGAAATCATCTGGCGGTGACCGTCTAAGCGTATCTCCTTAGGCGCAAGACTGGCAGGCGCAAGCAGGCCCACGACACTCCAACGGTCCTGCATTGAAATTAATGTAGCTTCCCCTCGAAAGGAATTTGTGTGGTTAGAAAACCCAGCGAATGCCGCGATATGCAGGATATTCGCGCGGAGATCGACCGTATCGACCAAGAGGTTATTGGCCTGCTCGGCGAGCGGTTCGAATATGTCCAGGCCGCGTCGCAGTTCAAGACGAGTGAGACCTCCGTACGCGCGCCGGAACGTTTCAAAGCCATGCTCGAGCAACGCCGGGTGTGGGCGCGGGACGCCGGCCTCGATCCCGACGTCATCGCCAACGTGTACCGCGATCTGGTGAACTACTTCATCGAGGAAGAGATGAAGAAGTGGCAAGCAGAATCAAAATAGAATGCATCCGCACCTGATACTGCCACCGAATGCACCAAAGCACTGGACCCGGTTAATGTGTTCTTGCCAGTTCCAGATCAAGCCTCGTTAACTAGCCGTAGCGCGGGGGCTTGTCCCCAATGCTGTCGCATTAAGATTAAGACGGTACGCTCATTGGGCGCGCTCTGCCCCCTCTCCCTGGGGAGAGGGCCGGGGTGAGGGGAAATGGCAGCGTGTCGACAGGCAGGCGCAGAGCCTGCCCCGTACTCGATACGGGGTTGCAAACTTACGCTACCGGGGACGTGAGGCGCGGTGTTCATTGCCATTCTGTTTAATGTGACAACATTGGGGCTTGTCCCCCGCTTCTTGGCACCAGGAGTAAACACAATCGCGGGCAAGGCGCTTAGGTGTACGGGGATAGCAGTCTATGCTTGTCTGCGGCTGATGCACACTGTTCTTTCGTACGCAAGAGGTAACCACCCCGTGTCAGCACCAACTATCGGCAGGCTCCACCGACGCACTGCAACGTGCCTCACAACGCGGCATGAGACGCTCGCGTGCGTGGAGATCGGGAGTGGCGGCCAGGTTTCCCGCTGTCTCACGTCGGAACCGGGCAGTTCCGCCTTCTTCGCCGGTTCCCTCATCTTTCCGGCAGATGCCGCGCTTTGGCCTCAAGCGATCACAGGTGACGGTAGCTGGAGAGCAGCGCCGCCCAGCAGCCACACGCGCTTAGCGGGTCTTGCTGGCGTCGCCCAAGCAGCATTCGGCACAGACTGGGGACTTGCCGTGGAGTGCCTGCCCGCCAACAAGCAAACGTCTCTCTCTCTTGCCTTGCTCTTTCCTGACGGCAATGCAGTGTCGGATACCGTGTTCCTTGCGGAAGACGCAGCGCAGACCGGTGAAGAGCGACTGGTACAATGTGTCCTAGGACTCTTGGCACAGCGCCTGGAAGAACACAATGAGAAATCGCCATGATGCGCACCACCCATGACCGCGCCGCGCTCCTGCTCCAAGTTGATGCGTACGACCTGGAGGGAGTCGACCACTACAAGCTGATGGTGGTCTGGCGAGAGGACCGTCACACCTTTCACGAAGTGCACCTCGCCGCGCATGAGGTCTACGCCGGCCCCCAAGCCGGTGACCGCATCGTGATAACCTATCTGATGGACACGCCGCTGCGGGCAAAACCCCTCAGTGAACCGTCGCCCCCAGCGGATTCACGTGCCGACCCGGAAAGAACAGTCTGATTGCATTCGTTATCATACGGAAGGGTGCCAACACGAACCGGAGGAACCCGCGTGGCAGTCAAAAGTGCGGCCCGCAACAGCGCATGAAGGAGCGCCAATGCCGACGATAGAGAACATAGAAGTATTCTCGTTTACGCTGCCTTTCAAAGGGCTGTTCCGTACCTCCAAGGGAACTGTCGGCAGCGCTGCCTCAGGACGCCCCATCGTCTTGACGAAACTCACCGCCAGCGACGGCACGGTCGGCTGGGGCGAGGGGTCGCCCTCGCACACCTGGTCGCCGGAGACGCGCGAATCCGTGGTGAGTGTGCTCGAAGACCACTTCATTCCCGCGGTGCTTGGCAAGCCGCTGGCCGACTTTGATTCCCTGCATGAAGCTATGAACGGCGCGATTGCTCCCCTTTGGGGCCTGAGCATGCCCATTGCCCGCGCCGCGATCGACGTGGCTGCCCACGATGCCCTCGCTCGGCACTACAGCGTATCCCTTGCCGACCTTTTCGGACAGAGGCGCGCGGACCGTGTGCGCTTGAGCTGGACGGTGACCGGCAGCACACCGGAGGAAGTGGCAGACAGCCTGCGTGAAGCCGCTGAGCGCGGCTATCGCAGTTGCAACGTGAAGGTTGGCGGCTCTATGGCATGGGACCTGCAACTGTGCGAGTTGGTGCGGAGCGCTTTTCCCGATGGCTTTCTCTGGGCCGACGCCAACGGCGGTTTTCTGCCTCACGAGGCACGTCAACGGATGCATGCGTTGGTTGATGCGGGCGTGGCCTTGCTCGAACAGCCGGTAGCGCCGGACCGGCCAGACGTTTCCGCGCAGATCGCCGCAGCGTCACCGATTCCCATTGCCCTGGATGAGTCTATTTCCGGTCCGGTGCCGTTGTTGACCATGATCAAACAGAATGCGCTTACGGCCTACACGTTCAAGGTAACGCGCACCGGCGGCCTCTGGCCTAATCGCATTTGCGCGTCGCTCGCTGATACGGCCGGACTGATGCTGGTCTGCAGCGGACTCACCGAGTGCAGCGTGGCGTTTGCCGCCAGCGTCCACCTCGCCGCCGCGTGGGGCGTAGAGCACCCTTGCGCGCTGAACGGACCACAGTTCCTGACTGACGACATCGCGGCCAAAGCGCTGCCCCGGGACGGCGATGCGGTCCTCCTTACCGACGATCCCGGGCTGGGCATTGAAGTTGATGAAGATAAAGTCCGGCATCTGGCCGCGCAGGAGGAATAAGCGAGGATTTAGAGTGACTGAGCAAACTCCCATTCGCACTATTCACGTTGGTGTCGGGCGACGCGGGCGCTGGCCGCTTGAAGTGCTCAGCGCAGATCCGCGCTTTCAGCCAGCAGCCCTCGTCGACGTTTCGCTGGAACTGCTTACGGAGGCGCAGGCGCTTACGGGCCTGGGCGAGTCCGCTTCATTCACACAACTTGAAGAAGCTCTCGCAACCGTCCTTGCTGACGCCGTAATCATCTGCACGCCTACGGAGTTTCACAGCCCTTTGGCACGGCTGGCGTTTCAAGCCGGCAAGCATGTGCTGGTTGAGAAAGGCATGACGACGAACTGGCAAGATGCCGTCGCGCTGGTAGCCGAGGCGGAGAGCGCGGGCGTGAGATTCTGCGTCTCGCAGAACTACCGCTATCGGCCCGAGATTGTCACGCTGCACGCCGCGATCGCAAGTGGCGGCTACGGCACGCCGCACCTCATCGACTTGGTTCACCACCGTTACCGGCCCACGCCGCGCACATTGGACTATCACTTCGCGATGGTGTGGGACATGAGCGTACACCACCTCGATAACCTGGTGTTCTGCTTTGGGCCGGTTGCCGAGGTCACTGCCCGCAGTTTCACGACGCCTTGGTCACAATACTCGCACGACGCGGGCATATCCGGCGTGCTGCACTTTGCGAGCGGGGCCGTCGCAACGTACGCCATGTCGCACATTGCCAGCCTCAACGACTATCGCTTTGTCGTGCAGAGCGCAGAAGGTGTTTTGGCATGGGACGGCGCGGACTGGCAGTGGCAGGCAACGCCGGATGCGGACTTTGGCAAAGCGCAGCCGCCGCAAGCCGTGCCCCACGCGCCGGCGCCCGCTCGCAGCGAGCAAGGTGTGATTGACGACTTCTATCGGTACATCGCGGACGGCATTGAGCCAGGCATCAGCGGACGCAATAACTTGGAAATTCTCCGCGCCTGTGAAATGCTTTGCCGTTCCAGCCGAGAACAGCGAACCGTACGGAGCGATGAAGTGCGCCCATAGGTTCATTGACCTTTTGGATGCATAGTGAGGTCGGGGGAAAACTACAGGCCTACCACGTTTCGATGTTCACAAAGAATTCACATTCTAGGACTAGAATCTCGGCGAGGCAATCGCCGTATATGTGGAGAGGTGTCAGCACGTATCATGAAGACTCGTTTGCTTGTGTGCCTAGCTGGACTTGCCATTCTTGTTTCCTGTGCGTCCCAAACTGAGTTTCAGTCCGAAGTGACCATCACACCTGCGGCACAACCAACGGAAGTGCCGTCGCCTACGGCCGCAGCCGTGGAACCTACGGC
>VXOZ01000126.1 GCA_009839775.1 Chloroflexota bacterium
CGCCACTCTCTACGCCGACCGGCGAGCCGCCCGAAGCCGAAACAGAAATGAGACTAATGTCACCTGTTGCGGCTGAGACAATGCGAAGGCGAATTGCCATTGTGGGCGGAGGTATTTCAGGATTAGGCGCCGCCTGGGCGCTGCACCATAGTGCGGACCGGTTCGACTTTCGGCTGTTCGAGGCGCAGGCACAAATCGGCGGCAATGCCATTACCGCCGACATGCCGCAAGCTGACGGCAGCACGATTCCCTTCGATATTTCCGTCACCGCCTGCATACCCTCGGTCTACCACCACATCCTGCTGTTGATGGAGCAGTTTGGCATCGAGCTGATCGATACCAAATTCAGTTACAGCGTGAAGTATCGCGGCCAGGTGTACGCCCACGACTTCGATTCAGAGATCAAGCAGCAACTGCAAAGCGAAATCGCAAAGTTCCAACGACTTTTGCGGCGTCTCCACTGGTTTGGCGGGCTGACTCGTTCCCAGTCGAAGCTGCTAAACGCTCTGAATCCCTTCAACTACCTGAGCATGGGGACATTGCTCAACCTCGGCGGCTTCTCCGGGGACTTCAGATACAAGATTCTCAAGCCGATGTTCGTCAACTTTCTGATGGCGACGAACGTCTTCGACATGCCCGCGGCGCTCTTCGCGCGGTATCTCGAATTCTTCGACATCGAGAGCGCCACACCCATGCAGACGTGGGACCGGGGAACACGCCGCATCTACGAAAACCTGTCAGCGGACTTTCGCGACAAGATCTATCTCAACCGCCCGGTCCGCAAGGTATACCGGCAGCCAACTGGCGTCGTGGTCGAGGATGAGAATGGCGAACGTGAGGCGTTTGACGAAGTGGTCTTCGCGAGTAATGCCAATCAGACTCTGATGATGCTTGACAAGCCCACGTTTCTGGAGCGCTACATTCTCTCGTCGATTCGCTACGAGAGCGAACTCCACAACCATACCGTTGTCCACTCAGACCCTTCCGTCCTGCCGGACAATGAGGTGAAGCCCTTGACAACACGGAGCAACCACATCGAACAGTACGGCGCGCGACCGGACAACTATGAGATCACGTACATCATGCACAACCAGCAGCCGTGGGCCAATCGCAGTGACAAGCCCTGCCTGGTGACCTACAACCCGATCAGCCCTATCGACGAACGGAAGGTCATCAAGAAGTGGTGGTTTCAGCACATCGTCCACGACGTGCGTCACGTCGCTTGGCTTGTCAACCTGTTCCGCTTCATTCAGGGCAAGCGGTGCACGTGGCACTGCGGCGCGCATACGCTGATCAACAGCCAAGAGACCTGCTTCGTTACTGGGCTTGCCACCGCCAGACAACTTGGCGCGGACTACCCTTTCAATGATCCCGCGGCTAAGCGCATGTTCAACTATTACGGCAGGATCATGTACGGCTGGCGCTTCAGGAAGGCATAGCGGGTGCACGGCACGGCTGGTGCTTGTTGGCACGGCGTGTCTGGGAGATTGCCGAATAGACGGCCTCAGGCAGGAGATCAGTTGCTTTCGGCAAGCTCGGGGTAGAACTGGGCGCAGTAGCGTCGGTATCGGGTGATCTCGCCGTCGGACTTGCAGAGGCGCGGCCGCGCTTGGTACCGTTTGCGGCTCCAGATGATCTCATCCTGCCGCACTTCGCGCTCTTGCTGCGACGCGGTGAAACTATTCATGATCGGCGCGCGCATGCCCACCGGGAGAAATCCCAGGCCCGCGAGCCACCGCTTCGGCTTGCGTATTTCCCGTACTTGCGAGGCTAGCGACATCTCTATGAGTGTGCCGTCGACAGGCGTCGCCAGCACCCACAGGCGCATGTCCATGCCGATCGAGTGTTCGTGAATATCCACGAACGAGTATCCCAGCCCGTAGACGTGGGTATCAGCGGAGAGATCAAACGTGAGTTTCGCGATTCCTGCAATCGACCGTGTGGACTTGAAGTCGAAGCGGCTTCTGAGATAGGGGCCGTCCACCGCCACCGGCTCGGTGCGTTCCACATGGCCAAAGCCATGGATGTAGCGCAGGTGCGCCAAGTCCACCGAGTTCTCCGTCGTCTCCTGCGGATGTCCGGCAAAGCGGACGGTCCGTATTTCGAGGTCGCACCAGCCGTCTTCGTCAAGCGCATCCACGGGCAAATGCCACTGCGGTTCTCGTCCTTGGACGCCCCACCACGCAAAGATCATGCCTACGATTTCTTGCGTTTCCAAAACCCGCAGGCCAGTGTGCCTTGGCGCAGGAGCATACGGCGTGGCCACACACGTGCCGGTGGCGTCGAATTCATAACCGTGGAAGGGACACACCAGCCGGCCGTCGCGCACGCGACCCCCGGCAGCAGGACTGAGATCGGAGCCCAAGTGCGGGCAGTAGGCCTCGGCCACGCAGATGCGCCCGTCTTCATCACAATAGGCGACGATATTCTCGCCCATCCAGGTCTTCTGGATAAGCTGCTTCTTTTCAATGGTTTCGCGGCTTGCGATAAAGTACCAGCCCTCCGGAAAAGGGGATGGCAGTATGCCGTTCTCAGACGGCTTAAGTTGGGTTGTCATCTTTGACTCGTTCCCATTGTGTCCCGATTGACAGCTTTGCCGCCAATCAACTACCATTAAGTCAATGATAACAAAACTACCTGTGTGACACCTTGTGGGTACACACGCCAAATGTGCGGCCCGCACTCCTTTGTAGAAAAAACTCCTCTACCTTCTCCGCTTACATAATTTACCAATTTCTCCACTACGACATTGCGGCCTTCCAGGTTTCCAGTCATACAAGGATGTAAGACTCATGTCTCTCACAACAGAACGTGTCGCCACCCATGAGCTAACCCTGCCGCAAGAACTCGTCCTAATGCTGCTCAATGAGGAGACCGGCTACTTTCGCCAGGTGGTCGGCTGGGACTTGAACTGCGCCGTCATTGGCGCCGTCCTAGGGGAACTCTCGCTCAGATCCCGTATTGACACAGACTTGGAGTCCCTCAAACTGCTGGACGCGACGCCGACGGGCAACCCCATCTTGGACCCAATTCTGGAGAAAATCGCCGAAGAACCGGTTGAACATAACGTGCAGTATTGGATCGAGCGGCTTGTCTTTCGCGCGCCGGCAATCATCGACCAAATCTTGAACCGCTTGGTTGAGCTAAAGATTCTGGACTACCACGACGGCGAATTCTGGACGCTCTCCCGTACCACATGGCGGACGGAGCTGTACACCGACTCCCGTCAAGTCACCGCGGCTGAATATGTCGAGACGCGTGTGAGCCGGGCAATCTTCGATAATGAGATCCCCAGCCCACGAGACGTCATCATCATCGCTCTGCTCAATACGTGCGACGTTTTACGCTTCATCTTTCAACTTGAGGAAGAGTCAGAGGAGCGTATCCAGACTATTTGTAGGATGGAGTTGATCGGCCGGTCCATAGCGGATGCGGTCGCCAACAACTTTGTCGGAGGCTTGCTCCAGCGGTCCGCTCTCGCCAAGAAGATTCCGACGGTCCCTCTGCATAAGCTGCTGGTGAATCCGCATCTACGCAGCGCCAACATTCCGGCGATCTTTGCGGAACTTGGTAAAGAGTTCGGCCCCGTGTTCCAGATACGCCCGCCCTTTTCAGAACCCCTATACTTCATTGGCGGGCCCCGCGTTAATCAATGGGTACAACGAAACGGGCGGCAATTCCTACGGGCGAGGGATTACTTTGCCGACTTCGAGAAGGTCTTCGGCGCGTCCGGACTCATTCCCGCCGTAGATGGGGCCGACCATTTCCGGCTGCGCAAGGCCATGTCTCCGGGATACTCACGCGAGAGGCTGGAGGCACAACTGGATGATGTCTATCGTAACGCCCGCACGTATATGGCAGATTGGAAGGTTGGAGACTCCTATTCTGCACGGTCGCTGTGCCGGCGGATGATCAACGCGCAAATTTCGCCGTTCACCGTCAGCATTGAGTCACAAGATATCGTCGACGATCTCATGGCATACAAAGAACGAGGGCTCAGCACGCACGTCGCGCGGGTCCTGCCCAAGTTCATGCTCTATACCCCCGGCATGAGACGCCGGGCGAAAATCGTCAATGAGGTGGCTGAGCGGGTACAACGCGTCCATACACCCGCCCAGCGCGCGGGTCGTCCGCGGGATCTCGCGGATGATCTTCTCAGCCTGCAGGCCAGCGATCCGCAGTTCCTGCCGGAATCCAATATACCGTTCATGCTGTCGGCGCCGTTGCTTGCCAGCATGTACTTAGGCGATGCGCTGAGCTTTGCAGTCTACGCCATGGCGGCGCAGCCTGAGCTCTATGACAGGATCAAGGTAGAAGCGGACGCACTGTTCGGCAATGGCGATCCGCAGGGCGGGGACTTCACCCTGGAAGCAATGGACGTCACGCACCGCTTCCTCATGGAGGTCTTGCGCATGTACCCGGTTGTGCCCATGTCAATTCGCAACGTCATGAACGCCTGTGTGGTGGAGGGTTTCGAACTGCCGGTGGGAGCGCGGATCCACATCGCTACGACCGCCTCGCACTACATGGAGAGTGCCTTTCCTGAACCCTTCAAATTCGATACTGACCGCTATGCGGCGCCGCGTTTTGAGCATCGCAGCCGGGCATACGCCCCATACGGCCTGGGCACACACACGTGTCTCGGCACCCGGTTGATGGAACGGCAAATGACTATCAACGTACTGATGATCGCGCATTACTTCACGCTCGAGGTATCCCCCGAGAAGTTCAGGCACAAGCTCACGTTCAGCCCCTTCCCGTCCAACAAACCAAGCAAGAGGCTGAAGTTCCTCATTGCCGAGCAGCGGCGTGAGATTCCCGCCTGATACGCTGTCGCTCCGCGCCTCATTTCTCCGGTAGCGCAAGTTTACGACCCCCGTATCACGTACGGGGTTGCAAACGTGTCCTGAGTCTGTCGCAGGGCCTGTGCTAGCGGGAAGTCGGAGCGGATCGGCCTCTCCTGAGCATGCCGAAGGGCGCCGCGTTTCTCGCCGCAACGGTCAATGCGGCAGCATTACCGGCCGGCAATGCTGCCGCATTTGCCTCTTACGACAAGCCGTGCTTCTACGCGTACCGCTGTTCTATGGCCTCAATCTCCAAATCGAGTTCGTCCGCCCAGCGCTTTACCTTGGAGCGCAGCCGGACATTCTGGTAGGCACCCCAGATAGTCATCGCGGGTGGCACCAGCAGGATGGACACTAACAGCGAGTAAAGAATCGTGATGGAAGCCGCGATGGCGAACTGCTGAGAAGCAAGCAACGGCGAGGCTATCAGCGCACCCAGTCCGAGCGCCGTCGTTAGCGCGGATCCCAGCAGCGCCGAACCGGTGGTCGCGAGCGTCCGAATTGCCGCTTGTTCCGGGTCCCGTCCGCGGGCGTATTCCTCGCGGTAGCGATGAATCACGTGGATGGTGTAGTCCACCCCAATACCTACCGAGAGCGCCGTGATGATAGACGTGACGAGAGAATACGGAATACCCAGCAGCGCCATGGTGCCTAGCACCGAGATCAGCACGAGCACAATCGGCCCCACCGCGATGATGGACAGCGCCGGCTGGCGCACCGTGATCCAGAAGAAGAGCGCCAGGACGGAGAGGGCCACCGCGATAGTCGTAGTAATCGCCTCCGTCTGCCGTTCTGTAATTGCGTCCGTTATTGTGATACCAATGATACCCTCGGACGTTGCTACGATAGCGTTGTCATCACCGAGCCAGAGGTCCTCCAGGGACTCTTGAATCTGTTTCGCCTGATTGGTGTCGCCCGAGAAGGCCGGGAACTGGAGCAGCATTGCGTCAGTGCCGGATGGGTCGTTAACCAGGAGATACGCGAGCGTCGGGTCCTGCGCTTGGAGCCTGTTGAGGAATTCCTGCATCAACCCGGAATCAAGTCTCACTCCCGCCGAGGCTTCCTGGAAGAGAGCGGCAAGCTCGGGATCGTACTTGTCGCCGGGCTGGCCGCTGTCGTGAATCCAGTCTCGCACAAGGAGCTCATACGATGCCTGGATTGGGCCCGCCGCTGCGGTTGGGCGGCTTTCCTCATCCTCGAAGGCGGCGGTGATATCCCGCAAGTTCAGCAGCGTGCGGGTCTCTGTGGCCTCGGCCTTCACGAGCACACTCACGATCTCCGTTGAGCCGCCAATAGCGGCATCAATGGTGTCCAGGTCCGCCAGCAGTGTCCCCCCTCTGGGCAGAATGTCGCGGATGTTGAACTCCGACTTGATTCCTGTGGCCGCGTACCCCAGCGCGATGGTAACCGCAAGCACACCGATGAGATAGGGCGCGGGCGCGCGCGTGATACTCCTGCCCAGCAGTGTCGCCAATCCCTCGATTCCGGGCAAGGCCGTCGCAACCAAACGGGGCTGCTTTAGCTTGCCCCGGGCTTCCCGCCGCCGGTCTATGATCGTCCGGCCGGCCGGGAGCAGCGTAAGCATCACGATGAGGGTCATGCCCACACCCAAACCTGCGATTAAACCGAAATCACCAATGATTCCAATGGGTGAGAACAAACTTACCAGCAGGCTCACGATGGTCGTGACGGCAGCCAATACCAGCGGAATGGTGACGTTGCGCAGTCCGATCTGAGCGGCCGGTACCACCGACTCGCCTTCGTGACGCTGCTCCCGATAGTGCGAGACGATTTGAATCGCGTAGTCCACCGTAAGGCTGATTACGATAATCGGCACCATCGCCGTAAGCTGATTTGGCGGTCCCGTGATGCCCAGCGCGTAGGGGCCCAACCAGCCTTCCACACCGATGATCCACATCAGTGAAATAAACAGCCCGGCCAGTGTAAGCAGTAGATCGGACAACGTACGCAAGAAGAGCAGGATTAGCCCCGCGATGAGCAGGAGCGCCAGCCCAATCAACGGCCCCATGCCTTCCTGGGTAGCCTTCTTGTATTCGTCCTCGATCACCGCGGGTGATACGCTGCTCACTTGCAGCGGACCCTCGGACGCAACCGCGAGCTCGTTAATTTTGCGTTCTGCGTCGCCAGTGCGCTCATCACCCGTGTCCCGCAGACGGATGACGGCAACCGCCACCTCCGTTCCATCCGTATCGGCGCCGGTCAAGGCGTCTAGCGCCGCTTGAATCTCGGGTGGGCCGCGGGCAGCGTTGATTTGCTCCTGTGTGATGGACGCTACGTTGTCCGTTTGGAGCACAGCCTTGATGAGCAACACGGGCGCAATGAGGGGATCGACCGGCACAAAGAGCTCCCTGACGGCAGGATCGGCCACGATTTCGTTGATCAGGGTATCCATCTGCGCCAGACCGCCGGGCGTAAGGGCGTTCCCGCGGAAGAGGAGCGTTACCACACTAGCCTTGCCGGTTTCGCCAAAGATCTCATCGATCTCAGCTATGGCTTCGGCAACGGTACTCCCTGGAGGAAGTATCGCCTCGTCTCCGGGGGGAGGCGCGCGTCGTACCGCTCCGGCGGTCAGGAAGATGGTTATGTTGAGGATGACGAAGATCGTAATCCAGGGACGAGCCGTTACCAGCCCAGAAAACCAACCAAGTGTGCGACTCAGGGATTGCATTTCTACCATAGTGACCCCCCATGTGCCGGGATGCGCCTCGGCAGTTGCATACGGCTCTGGCAGTATGAAAAGCAGCTAACGAGTCAACACCGGAACCGTCGCTCTACATGCTGTACTTGCCACTTTGGGGAAATCATAGCAGGGATTGACGGGTTTGTCCTATATGCCTGCGAAATCCGAAAGTGACAACTAATGCAGCTTTGCATCCAGCGCACACCACAAGGAATAGTGGCTATAGACTTGACCCCACCGCGGGATTGTGTTT
>VXOZ01000248.1 GCA_009839775.1 Chloroflexota bacterium
GTCGAAAGGCGGCTGCTTCCGTCAGTCCTTGTGAATCCATCAGCATCCCTTTCGCCCGGTCTACCAGCCGCCGCGTTTCCAGCGCATCCTTTAGGTTGACGTTTTCCAGTTCGATTGCCTTCAGCTCCGCGAAACGGGCAATGGCAACCTCAAGTGTGGGTACCAGATCGGCTTCGCGGAACGGTTTTGAGATATAGCCGAGCACGCCGGCCTCGCGGGCGTCCTCGACGAGTTCGCGATCGCTGAAGGCCGTGAGCAGCACGATGGGGGCGATCCGCTCTTCCAGCAGGACGCGCGCGGCGGTGATGCCGTCCATCTTCGGCATCTTGATGTCCATGAGCACCAAGTCGGGGTCCAAGCGGCGTGCGAGCGCCACCGCCATGTGTCCGTCCGCGGCTTCCCCAACCACGGAATAGCCCAGTTCGTTGAGTCGCTCGCGCAGGTCCAGGCGGATAATCGACTCATCGTCCACGACCAGAATGCGCGCCTGCTCGGTTGGCTGCTCAAAGGTTGCCATGTCCGGTGTAGTTGTACTCATGCTCTTGCTGATCCAAATGACTGCGCTAGGCTGCCGAGGGTTGGGCCAACGACCAAACACTCTCGGCACTGGCGCCGTGTGACGTTTCGTTTCACCCCAACCACATTCTTACCGCCTGCCTTCTTTGGTTTCCATGATACACTACTTAGCGGCGCGGATGAATGTGCCTTATCCTCAATCGAATCAACTCGCTGCCCCAGGTTTGTACGTGCTTGCTCGGTGCATGGGTGCGACAAGCGCGACCGGCCTCCCTGGTGACTCATGGAGTGGTGTAAGCGCCGTTTCTCAGAGAAGTAGTCAAGAAAAAGAACCTGTCAATGACTCCAGATCAAGATCGTGCCTTCTACGTAGCGCTGACCATGGTGCCGGACATAGGGCCGGGTCGCATGCACCGCTTGCTCCGTCACTTTGGCACGATGTCTGCCGCGTGGCACGCCTCGCCCGCCGCCTGGCGGGACGCCGGTCTTGAGCCGGCGGTGGCCGCCACGCTTGAACGCGCGCGCGGTGAAATTGACCCGGCCCAAGAGTTGGCGCGGCTCGCCAAAGCGGAGATTGCGGCGCTGACGTGGGCCGATGCCGCCTTTCCGCCGCTCTTGCGGCAGATTCCCAGTCCACCTATTTGCCTCTATGTGCGCGGTAGTTTGGCTGCGAGCGACGAGTTGGCGGTGGCGATTGTCGGTACGCGCAACGCCACTGCCTATGGGCGCAGTATCACCCGCCGCTTGGCTGCCGACCTCGCCGCGAACGGTGTGACGGTCGTAAGCGGCTTGGCCCGCGGCATCGATGCCGTCGCCCATCGCGCTGCCCTCGAGGTGGGCGGGCGTACCTTGGCGGTCTTCGGTTGCGGCTTAGATATAATCTATCCATCTGAGCACCGGCGGCTGGCTGAAGAGGTCGCGGCGCAAGGAGCGCTCATTTCCGAATATCCATTGGGACGCCAGCCCGCGGCAGACCAATTCCCGGTGCGCAACCGGCTGATTAGCGGTCTATCGCTTGGAGTTGTGATTACTGAGTCCAGAGAACGGAGCGGCGCGCTCATAACGGCCGAATTTGCAGGTCAACAAGGGCGCGACGTGTTCGCAGTACCCGGCAGCATTCTGACGCAGTCCAGCGCCGGGCCGCACCGGCTGATCCAGGACGGCGCGAAGCTCGTCATGAACGTGGGAGACATTCTGGGCGAACTCAACATCAATCTGGTCGGGCGGCAGGCTGAGCTTACGACTGCCGTTCCCATGAGTGTGGAAGAAGCGCGAATTCTTGAACTGTTGGATGGCGATCCGGTGCACGTGGACGAAATCAGCGCCCGTACCAATATACCGGTGCAGCAGGTAAGCAGCTTGCTCACACTGATGGAGGTGCGAGGCATCGTGAGCGCGGTTGGGACATTGACGTATGCGCGCGGCAGACAGTGAAATCGCTCGATGAACCCGGATCCGCGAGCGCTCTACGCACGGTTGGCGCAGGCATCGGTGGCAGAACAAGCCTTGGTGCTGCGGTTCTTGCTCGGCAAACGCACGGCGGCGCTGGGGCGCGCGAGCCCGCACCTCGATCTCTTCCTCGGGGAACTGCAGATTGAACTGCCGGGCGCCATAGAATTGCTCGGCGATCTTCGCTTCAATCTGGGGACGGTGTTGCATGGAGAGGTCTCGCGGTGGGCGCAAGGCGAGGTGGAGGCCGGGCCGTTGTACCAACGTGTCTTGGGCAGGTTCCGGACATTGTTTTGTGCTGACTAGGGCGTGAGTAGGCGCGAAGCTCCATGTATCTACGTGGTGTACATCCAAACCGACTGATTACGGCCCTCGCGGCAGTTGCCACTAGCCTACTGCCGTGCCATAATAGGTGCGAACGAGAACACCGTGAGGAGCGCGATGCCGAGATTCGATTTATTCTTTCAGGTTCCCCCGTTCATTGAATGGGGTAGAGACTCTGCGTCTTTCTTAGGCGCCGTGGCAATCAGTACGAATTACGCCGTCTTTGCCGCGGTCATGTTGGGCACGCTCGCTATCTTCTTGGCGGCATTGGATTTCTGGGTCTATCAATTCCGGCGCAAGAAGCTGTGGATTGACTGGGACAAGCCGGAAGAGCCGTACGAACCCCAGCCGTACGACGGCCCCTGAAACCTCAGGAATAGGTTTCTGCCAGGAAGACCCTCCGCAGTTGCGTCTCTTGCTTCTGTAGCTGGCAGCAATTGTTGTGTGCGTTAAGTACCGGCTAGGTTCTTTCGCACACACCTTAGTGGTCTGACGTTCCTGGTTTGCTGAGTTTAAGGCTCAGTGCCTCCATCCCTTATTACTGCGCAAGCGGGAATCCATTCGCTCCGCGTTTGTACAAGTCGTCCCAAGTGGGAGCACGCCCCTGCGCTGCGTTTCGGATTCCTGTGCTCCTAAGTAGCCATCTCCGTGGCGCGTTAGGACTGTGGTTGCTCGCGCAAAGTTCCGCTCGGAGTGATGTGCAATGTCAACACTGCAAAGGGTCTAGTGGATGTCAGGCGCGTATGTGAGCAGCCGCCGGCTGGTGTTTCCGGGGCCGCAAGAGGTCACCTGGGAAGAACTCCAGGTGGCGCCGCCGCAGCATGGCGAGCTCGCGGTTGAGAGTCGCCGTTCTCTGATCAGCATCGGCACGGAATTGGCATTCTTCTCCGGCAGGCAGTGGACGAATCCGGGCCGGGGTGTCTTGCCGCAATATCCGGCGTATCCCGGCTACTCCAACGCGGGCATCGTGGTAGCAGCCGGCGAGGGCACGGCGCCGTGGCAAGAGGGCGACCGTATCGCTAGTTCCGCCCGGCACGCCACGGTGCAGAATGTGCGCAATCTTGACGGGGCCGTTGCGATCCCGCAGGCCGTGTCGGACGAAGAAGCCACGTTCTGTACGTTGGGGGCGACGGTACTCAACGCCTATCGTCGCGGCGCGCCTCAGCTTGGCGAGTGCGCTGTCGTCGTGGGGCAGGGAATACTCGGCCAGCTCGCTGTGCAATACCTGCGTCTTGGCGGCTGCGATCCGGTCGTTGCCGTCGATCTCGATGCGAAACGGCTGGCGCTCACTGAGCGGGTCGGCGCTGCGACCTATTTGCTTAATCCCAGTGAAGACGATGTAGTTGCAGCCGTTCACGACCTTACGGCTGGCCGGGGCGCGGACATCGTGTTCGAGGCGACCGGCCTCACCGAGACCTACGACCTGACCTTTGCGCTCACGCGGCCTTACGGTCGGGTGGTAGGACTGGGATCACCGCGCTATCCCGCAACGGTGGACATGCAGCAGGTACACATCAAGCCGCTGCAAATCATCGGCGCCATTGGCAATCATCCGTCGGGAGAGTCGAAGGAGAATCGGTGGACGCGCGGCGCTCACATGGCTTTCTTCATGGATCTCTTGGCACAGAATCGGGTGAACGTTCGTGATCTTATCACCCACCGGGTGCCTGCGGATGAAGCGCCAAATATCTATCTGAAGCTGCTCGCAGACCGCACGGCGTACCTAGGCGTGATCCTGGAGTGGTAACAGGTTTCACAAACTGAAGGCGCGAAACTTCTAGCGCCAGTCGAACAAGACCCCAAGCGAGTCTTCCCCGCCTGCCGCCAGCATGGCGTAAATGGCGGCGGCATCCGTAGGCGGCGCGACGTGGGTGATCAGGTGCTCGGCCTGCACGTCGCCGCTTTCGAGCATGGAGAGATAGAGCTGGCGGTGCCGCTGTTGCGTCCACGGCGCCTGCGGCGTTGCCTCCGTGGGTGTCAGCGGCTGGAAGACGCCCATCAGCGTAAGGTCCCGCCGGAAGAAATCCGCGTAGAGATTCAGCTCCGCCTTGCCCATGGGACCGCCAAGCATCACGATGATGCCCCGTGTTGCCGCTACCCGTAGGTTTGTGGGCAGGGCGTCGGGCACCGGCGTGGCGTCGTAGACCCGCTCGACGCCGTTGCCGCCGGTCGCATTCATCACGGCGGCGTGCACATCCTCTTGGGCGGCGTTGACGGTTAGGTCGGCGCCGCTGCGTTGGGCTCGTTCCAGCCGGAAGTCTGCCACGTCGGTCGCGATGACGGGCCGGCACCCGGCCGCTTTCAAGAACTGCACAACCATCTGGCCGACAACGCCTTGGCCGGCTACGAGGGCCGCCTGGCCGACTTCCGGCGGCGCGCGCCGCACGCCCGCCAAGGCTACTTGCGCGAGTACCGCAAGGGCGGCGCCATCGGACGGCACATTGGGCGGCAGGCGATCGATCGCGTCAGTTCCTACCGTTCGCAGGTAGTGGCTGGCGTGATTCGCCATGGTGAGGACACGTTCGCCCGGCTGGTACGCGGTCATTCCCGCGCCGACCTCCACCACAGTGCCCACGTTCGCGTAGCCCGGTCTAACGGGAAACGGCCGCTGCGGCACGCCGGAGTCCGCGTAGACGTTCATATAGCGCTTACGTTCCGTGCCGGCGCTGATACAACTGAAGGCAGACCTCACCAGCACCTGGCCCGCCTCCGGGCGGGGCACGGTGAACTCCTCCAGTGTGGCGGCAAACGCGCTCGGGAAAACAACGACGTGTCCGGTTTCCATATGGCCGCTCCTATTGCTATCTCAAATGAGGGGAATACCTGAGCGCGGAGCCCTTCCCTGCAGGCGTTGCGTAGCACTCTCTTGCCCGCCTCCCGCCGGGTCTGCTCAGCTCTGCAACTCGTGGCCCGGTTGCGCGACTCTTGCCCTATTAGTATGTCGCGCAGGTTCGCGCTGGCGCCGCGGTGAAGGCGAGGTCGGCCGGTCCGGTGCAAAGTTAGAGAAAGACCATGTTGTTGCGGTGGACGGCTTCGTCGCCAAAGGACTCTGGCAGCAGACTCGTGATCTCGCTGGACTTCTTGCCCATGATCTTGCGCAAGTCCTCGGACGGATAGTTTACAAGGCCGCAGGCAAACGCGTCCCCGCCAACAGCACGGATTTCTACCGTATCGCCGCGACTGAAAGTGCCCTCCACACCGATGATTCCCGCAGGTAAGAGACTGCGCCCGTTCTTCAAGAGGGCATTGGCTGCGCCGGCATCGACGATGATGCGGTGACCGCGCGCGAGGTCCGAGGCCATCCAGGCTTCACGCAGACTCTTCGTGCGACTCACCTTGCTCGCAAAGCGCGTGCCCACTTCTTCCCCGGCGGCTAAAGAGAGGATCACGTCAGGAATTGTACCCTGGCATATGACGACGTCTGTGCCTGCCGCAGTAGCCATACGTGCTGCCTTGATCTTGGTTGCCATGCCGCCAACACTGCTGGCGGAACCGGCGCCGCCTGCCATGGCTTCAACTTCGCGGGTGATACTCTCCACCACCGGCACGTGGGTCGCGGAAACGTCGCTACGGGGATCGGCCGTATAGAGGCCCTTGATGTCGGTCAAGATTGCCAGGAGGTCGGCATCCACCAGATTGGCGACAAGCGCCGAGAGCGTGTCGTTATCGCCAATCTGCTGGAGCTCGGCCACGGCGACCACGTCGTTCTCATTGCAGATCGGCAGGACGCCGGTTTCCAGCAGGCCGAGCAGTGTATTGCGCGCGTTCAGGTAGCCGTCGCGTTCCAACTCCGTCCGTGTAAAAAGAGCCTGGGCCACCGCTATGCCAAAGGGAGCGAAGAATTCCGCGTAGGTGCGCATGAGCAGCGGCTGACCGATGGCGGCCAGTATCTGTCGGACCGGAATGCCCTTGCCGCTCGGCGACGGCACACCGGCGTTTCTGCCGGCCGCTACGGCGCCCGAGGTAACCAGCACTATCTGTTTGCCTTGTTCTCTCAGGGCGGCAATCTGGCGCACGAAGTCGGCCATGCGCTCGCGATTGAGTTCCTCTCCACCCCGCGTGAGCAGGTTCGTGCCAAGTTTGACGACAATGCGTTTGAGCGGTTTTGCCATGTTTCGCTATCCGAGAGCCAAAGAGGAAGACAATACGTGCTCGATCAGGATACCAAATCCACCATGTTGCGCGAGAGCAGGCAGTTAGGCAAGATAATTCTAGCACGGGTGTCTTCCCGGCACGCCGTGCCTGGCAGTGACTTTAGTATCTGCGCTAAGGAATGAAGGCGATGGACACTGGCGTGATCAGCCTACTACTGGCTGCGTACCTATTGGGGGCGATTCCGTTTGTCTACTTACTGGGGCGACTCTCCGGAGTAGATTTGCGCGATGAAGGCAGTCAGAATGTCGGCGGAACCAATCTGTGGCGCACGGCGGGGCCGCTCACGGGCGTCATGGGCGCGGCATTGGATATCGGCAAGGGCCTGGCGCTCGTACTGGTAGCGCGAGCCTTTGACTTCAGTGAGGGCGTGGCGGGGCTGGCGGCAATTGCGGCGGTTGTGGGGCAGTGTTGGCCGATCTTTCTCCGTTTCCGCGGCGGTCGCGGCATTTCGGTGGTGGCCGGGGCGGTGGTTGCTTATTCGCCCATGGCCTTCGTATGGGCCGTTTTACCGGCCGTCGCCGGGTTGGCGGCCTACGTCATTGTCACGAGCCGTCAGCGGCAGGATGCTGGCACGATCATTAGCGGAAGTGGTGGCGACAGTCGCACGGTGCCCCTATGCATGATGTTCTCGATGGTGGCTTTGCCATTCGTCGGTGTCGCCCTGGGCGAGTCGTTCACGGTTGTAAGTATATTCACGGCACTTTCGCTCGTCTTGCTCTTGCGCCGTCTTACCGCCGGCCTGCGCCAGGACTCGGGTTCCGCGATTCCGCTCTTTACCCGTCTGCGCAATCGGTTTCTCTACGACCGCGCCCAGGTGTAGGCGGTAGCGCAGGTTTCAAACCTGCGCCCACTAACCTACCCGCCTCAATAGCCCATGGCTGCGGAGGTCGGATAGTACGGGTCGGCAGCGCCGATCAGCGACCCGCCTTCCCGTTGGATGGCAACCGGGCTGGCAAAGTAACGCGGCAGGAATGCTTCTTCCGCTACGAACACGTTGTGGCCCCGTCGCCTGAGTTCCGCGCAGACGGCAGGATCGATGCGGATGCTCAGGATTGGATCAAGGGTGCTGCAATCGATGCGCGGAGCGCTGATGGCGGCCTGGATGTCCATGTCGAAGTCCACGAGATCGATGGCAAGCTGAGCGACGGTGTTGATGATGCGCCGTCCGCCGGACGCGCCCAGAGCCGCAAGGGCCTTACCGTCGCGCTCGAGCACGATCGGGCACATGTTATTGAGGGGCTTCTTGCCGCCTTCGATCGAATTGCTCGTGCCCGGTTCCGGGTTGTACCACATCATGCCGTTGTTCAGGAGTACGCCGGTGC
>VXOZ01000307.1 GCA_009839775.1 Chloroflexota bacterium
GGGCAATGTCGTCGGCGGTCAACTCTCGGTCGTCGAGGATGACTTCACGCTGGAGAAAGCGCGCTTCCGGTTTGCGCCCAAGATCGAGGACGATCTCAAGCAGGTCGGACACGTCTTCAATGGCTTCAAGCGAACCTCGGATGCGTGGTGGCATTACACTCACGAGGGCGCCAATGTCATCCGTTACCTGAATCTCAGTCTGTGACAGCGGAAGCCCCAACGCTACCGGATCGTCCATGCGCATACGCCTCGCGGGCCGCTAGTGCGGCGCTATCGTACTCCTCGCTCAAGTCTGGAGGTGGAACACAGCCACCTGATTCGCCAATTCCAGTCAACACTTCTCCGTCATGATACCACGCATGGCCCTTGGAGTACCGCGCCGACAATGGCACCGTAGCCATGGAGGAAGTCGGCCGCGGGCAGGGCGCGTTTTCCCGCTAACTGCACCTCTTCCAGAACGACGATTCCCAAGCTTGTGACCACAGCCAGGTCTTTCTGGTGGCGGATTACTCTGCCGGGCGTTTCTCCAATACTACCTGTAGCGGGCAGTGCTCGGAGGATTTTCAATTGTCGATCGTCCCAGAACGTCACGGCGCCCGGCCAGGGCTGCATGGCCCGTATATGACGACAGATGCTATCCGCATCGCGATCCCACTGCACAATGCCATCTTGCTTCTTGAGCAGCGGCGCATACGTCGCACGGGAGTCGTCTTGGGGCTGTGGTTCAATACAACCGGCAACCCAATCCTCCATCGTTGGAATCAACAACTCGGCGCCAAGCTGAGAAAGTGTGGTCGTTAACGTGCCAGTCGTCTCGTTACCCTGTAGGGACAAAGATTGCTGCCGAAGCATTGGGCCTGTATCAAGGCCCTCATCCATCTGCATGATTGTGACGCCACTCACCGCGTCACCGGCTAGAATGGCGGCCGTCACCGGAGCAGCCCCACGGTGCCGCGGCAAGAGAGAGGCATGCACGTTTAGACACCCGTGAGGCGGCAAATCCAGAATAGCTTTGGGAAGAATCTTGCCGTAGGCCGCCACCACGATCACGTCGGCCGCGGCAGCCGTGAGTGCCGCCACCACGGCTTCCTTGCGCAGGGAGCGCGGCTGTGTGACCGCGAGATTATGTTCCGCAGCCGCGAGCTTCACCGGAGGCATCTGCGGCTTCCGACCCCGCCCGGCGGGACGGTCTTGCTGTGTAACTACCAGGACGACGTCGTGGTGCTGGGCGAGGGCGTGCAGGCTGGGCACGGCAAAGGCGGCAGTACCGCAGAAGATGACACGCATTGCGTTTCCCTAAGAATCTTCTGCTGGCGAGTCCGATTCAGTTTCCGGTTCTACGCGGTAGAGTTGCTCCGGGTCGTCTAGGCGGTCCAAGAAGAGTGTGCCGTCCAGGTGATCGATCTCGTGCTGGAATACCCGCGCCAAAAGGTCTGTGGCGCGAATGCGTATCTCCTTGCCTTCTAGCGAACGTCCCTTGACGACGACACTCTGGTACCGGTTCACCGGGCCATAGTAGGAGGAGTACGAAAGGCATCCCTCTTCATCGAGAATGCACTCTTCTGAGGTTTTGACGATCTCCGGGTTGACCAATGCCATACGCACTTCATCGGCGTCAACCACAATCACACGCAGTGAGACGCCAATTTGCGGCGCCGCCAAGCCTATGCCTGAGGCAGCGTCCATCGTGGCGAACATCTTTTCGGTCAGCTTCCGCAGCCCCCGCATGCCCTTGGGGACGCGCTTCGCCTTCTGACGTAAGATCTCGCTGCCGAGTTGCAGAATTTCCTGAGCGGCCACGGTTGAGCCTCTCGCCTTGAAGATTCGTTTCTACAGCACGCTCACCGGATCTACGTCGATGATCCACCCCGGCGGTACATGGACCAATAGATCGTGGATACCCCGTCCGCGCACCAGCACGTGCCAGCGGTAGAGCCCGCGCACGCGTTCGGGGAATGCCGGCGCGGGGCCCAGCAGTTCAACCGCTAACCGGTCGCGTGCAATGATCTGTTGTAGACATTGTACCAAAGCAACCGCCGATTCTGCGGCGCGTTCCGGCTTGCGGTCCTGGTAAAGGAGAACCGCCATTTCGACACTCGGCGGAAAGGCTCCCGCCCGCTCTGCCATGCTCTTCCGGTAGAACCACAAATACCGCCCCAGCTTCAGGGCCCGCACAGGCAGGCTGTCCGGGGTGTAGGTCTGGATGAGCATCTCAGCTTGCGCCGCCACGGCCAGAAAACCGATGCGCCGGAGGAGTTGGTATGTCCGCTCGGCTGCGCGGAAGTCCGGCAGGTGGAGCGCGGTATCCGCGGACACCACGGCGTAAAGACCAACCGGTAGAGGCTCGGCGAGCACGGCGGCCGTGCCAATGAGGATATCCAGCTTGCCCTCACGGAGTGCAGTGTAGGGGCTTTCCTCTTCCTGCGCTTCGATTACGTCACGGTCCCAGCGCGCGATACGCGCGGCAGGGAAGAGACGTTGTATCTCGATTTCCACGGTTTGCGAGCCGATGCCGCGAAAACGCAGTTGCGTTTCACATTGCGGACAGTGGGTCGGTATGGGCGCTTCCGCGCCGCAACGATGGCAGCGCATGAGGCCGCTGGCGCGGTGCTGCACCAGCGGTACGCTGCAATTCAGGCACTCGACAACGTGACCGCACTTGGGGCAGAGCGCATGGGTCGCAGCGCCGCGCCGGTTTTGCAGCAGTACTACGGGTCGGTGTGCTTCGAGTGCGCGGGCAATAGCGTCCCGCAGGTCGCGGCTGATGATCTGGCGTGGCCCCACGTGACGCACGGTGCGCATGTCTATAATCGTGGCGGTGGGAGTAACATCAGTAGCGCGCGTGAACTGCGCGCGACCGCTCTCTACCTCGGCGTACGTGGTTACACGCGGCGTATGTGAGAAGAGCAGCGTTGGCGTGGCGAAACTCTCGGCAAGCCAACCGGCGACGGTGACCGCATGGAAACGCGGATTCTCCTGGTTCTTATACGCATCATCATGCTCGCTATCTACGAGAATCAGGCCCAATGTCTGAAAAGGAAGCAGGACTGCCGAGCGTGTTCCAACCACGACAACCGGCTCGCCGCGTTGTACGCGCTCCCAGGTGCTGCGGCGGCGGGATGCACGCAACGTTCCATGCCAGGAGAGGACTCGCTCTGGAAAGAACTGCTCGAATGACTGTGCGATCCGCTGCATTACATAATTATTGGGTGCAAGCAGCAAGACTTGGGAGCCGGACGCAAGCGCCTGCGCGACGGCGTGTGCATATAGTGCCCAGAGACTCGTATTCCCTCCGGTTGAGAGGCTGTCCATTAAGACCAGCGAGCGGCCATGCAGAGCAGTTTTGGGACTAGACAAACATTCCAGTATTGCCTGCCAGGCGTGTTCTTGTTCGGGTGATTCCAGCGGTGGGAGGTCGCGCAGCCGTACCTCGGCAGTTCGTGTGCGATGCGATTCGATGAAGCGGACTAAGCCCTTCTCTTCCAGCGTTTTAAGCGGTAGGGCAGTGGTCCCGGTCTTTTCCAGCAAATCTCGCACTAATACCCCCTTGCCGTGGGACTCCAATGCCCGTAAGAGTTTCCGTTGCGATCGCGTACCCCGCAGAAGTGGTTCTGCTTCCTTGGTGGAAGAGAGACTTTCGACCCATTGGTCGCTCAAGGGCGGCGGCTTATGAGGCTGCAATGCAGCGCGGAGATGCACCGCGCCGAGCCGTTCCAATTTGCGCTGCATGCGCTGAAAGACAGTCGGCCCGGCGAGGTGCTGCAGCCGCTCGTGCGAGACCTCGCCCTCGTTTTGCAGGGTCTCGAGGAAGAGGCGCTCGTTCCGTGTGGTTGCAGCATCTTCCGGCAGCTCTACGAGTGGGTCCAGTCTCGACCAGTGCTTCACACGCTCACGCAAGCCCGGCGGCAGCATGGGGGCGATGACTTTCATGGGAGATGCCAGGTAGTAGCGGGCGATCTTACGCGAAAGCGTAATTTGCGTCTGAGTAAGCAGCACGCTGTCCGCGACGACGTCCATGATTTCGCGGACGTCTTCCACTGGCACCGGGGACTCTTCCGCCCCAGCCACGACCAGGCCTTCGATGATGCGTTCGCCAAAGCCGACGAGCACCATGACGCCGGGCGTGACTCGATCCCGCAAGTGATCGGGAATGGCGTAGTGGTAGGTCTTATCGGCAGGAACGTTGAGGACGTCAACCGCGATCTCGGCGTACGGAGTGTCAAGGGGGGTTGGTTTCACCCGCGCGGGGAAATTCGACACTTTTCCGCCGTCATGATGGCGCTTAGTTGGTCTACGGCCCGGTCGATCTCGCCGGTTTCGTTTACCACGAGATAATCGAACTGGGGAATTGCCGCAAGTTCGCCGCGCAGCAGAGAGTCGCGCGTCGTTCGTTCAGCAAGTGTTTCCTCGCCTCTTTGGTCGCGGCGCTGCCGCAGGGTCTCCAAGGACAGCCCCGGTACGCCGATGAAGATGTGGATGCTCTCCGGCATGCGCTGGCGCACGGTTGCGGCGCCCTGCACGTCGACGCGCAAGAGAACGTCCTGGCCGCGGTCCAGTGCGGTCGTGACTTCTTGCCGCGGCGTGCCGTAGCGATGCCCATAGACGGTCGCGGTCTCCAGAAATCTTTCTTGGGCTTCCCACTGCGAGAATTCTGCGGGGGTCAGAAAGTAGTGGTGCGTGCCGTGCACTTCATTTGGGCGCGGTGCGCGCGTGACCGCAGTGATCGCGCGGTAGAACTCCAATCCCCTGTCATGAAGGCCCTCGATGATTGAGTCCTTTCCCGCTCCCGATGGGCCGGAAATGACGAAGAGGAGAGAGCGTGAGCTCACTGTGAAGGAGGCCGGAGTTTCAGGGCCGTGCTGCTTGAGCGCATCCACTGTAGCGAACTCTACCTTGTAAGCACACTCTTTGGTGACTAGACTACGCCACCGGTTCGCCGCCGGTCAATTGAAGTTTCGTAAGCGTTTTCTCGCGTAGCCCTTTAAAACTCGATTGTCCTCAAAGAATGCGAGCGTGCGTCACGCCTGCTCCCAAGGGGTCAGGTTTTGCGCCGTCAGTTCATGATGGAACAGCACGTAGCTCTTGTACCGGCGCTCAGCCATCCGTGCCGCTTCTTGCGCGGAGCGCACGGCGCAAGCGGGCTCGTCGATGTGCGCGCAGTCGCGAAAACGGCACTGGCCCATGAGCGCGCGGACTTCAGGGAAGAGATGAGGCAGGTCCTCAGGCTCAATGCTCCACGACGACAGTTTGCGCAGCCCTGGCGTATCCATGACATGTGTTTCATCATCCAGAACAATCGTCTCGGAGCGCGTGGTGATGTGGCGGCCCTCACCCTTAGCGCCCACAGCGCCTATCGGAAGCGCAGCGCTTGCGGCCAGCCGATTGATGAGTGAGGACTTGCCAACTCCCGAAACACCGCTAAAGACCGACCGGTTGCCTTGGAGACACTCTCGCAATTGCGACATTCCGCTGCCGGTCTCAGCGCTCGTGTGCAGAATCTTGTAGCCAACGCGCGCATAGATAGACAACTCCTCCTCAATTTGAGGAGTCATGCTTAGGTCGATCTTATTGAGCACCAAGAAGGTGGGAAGGTCATGGTACTCGGCGATGACGAGGTAGCGGTCGAGGAGCGTGAAGTCAGGTTCAGGCTGTGCTGCTGCCAGCACAATGACAATCTGATCGACATTGGCCGCGAGGACGTGGGCGCGCTTGCTTTCGGGGGCTTGCCGGATAATGCCCCAGGTCTGGTCATCATCCCGCAGGATTTCCTCAATGACTGCGGTGTCCGAGCCTAGCAGCCGAATGTGCACATGATCGCCCACGCTCACCGGCGCGCGCGTCTGGGTTGCCTGCACGCGCTGCACGCGTCGCGCCCTGCTCTTGCTGGTGGAGTAGATGAGCTCTTTGCGCAGTTTTCCCCGGAGCTTGCAACGAAACGTCCCGTGATCTGTTTCTACAACATACTCCCCACGTGAGACCCGCAAAACGGTGCCATTGAGAATGCGGTTACGTGGTGGAGCAGTCATTGCGTTCTACCGAACTTGCTAGTGCTTGCGTTTGTGTCCTCAGCCAAAGGAGTGCAAAAAGACCGACATTCTCGTAGAAATGCCGGTCTCGTAATGGAGAGGGGAGACAGTTTCCGCACTCGGCTAACTTTCATGAGGACAAGCGTCTCAATTAGGTGGCCTGGGAAGCGGGCGCCTCTGCGGAGGCCTCTTCCGCCGGCGATTCTTCCGCTTTGGCTTCTACCGTGACTTCCTCGATGGTCACCGTCTCTTTGAGGAAGTCGATTGTCTTCCGCATGCGCAAGTTCATGGCGATATTGGTGCGCGACGCATCGCTGTTCAGATACTGCTCCATCTGCTGCAATTGCGCCTGCACCTGATCCTTTGAGGGCTGTTTCTCAGTGACGATCATCCCTGTTGGTTGCTCTTGCTGCGCGATCTGCATCCGATAGTTCGCCATGCTCTGCTCGATTTCCCCTTTTATCTCTTCGGCAGGAACACTGATCGCCTCCTGGCTCGCTACGGCGTCAAGCGCGATGAAGTTGCGGACCATGCCCTCAGCCCGCTCTTGGAGGCGCTGTTTCCACTCTTCCTCCGAGAGGTTGATCATCTGGAGGTAGTATTCCTTGGGAATACCGCGCTGCGCCGCTTCAAACGCCTCTCGTTGCTCCAAGCGCTGCGCCTGCTCCTCGATGAGCACGTCCGGGACTTCAAACGTGGAACCGGAAACCAACTCTTGAACGAGGGTACTCTCTGCTTGCTGCTCGGCGTCTTGTTCCGCTCGCATTTCTAAGCGCTTGCGCACGTCCGCCCGCAACTCATCGATAGTCTCAAAGTCTCCGGTGGCTTTCGCCAAGTCATCGGTCAGACCCAGGAGGCGCTTCTGGCTGGTGCCAAGTACCTTGATCTCAAAGTCCGCCGACTTGCCGCGGACCGCCTCGACGGCGTAGTCGTCAGGTAGCAGCAAGATAAAGGAGCGCTCCTGCCCTGCGACCATACCGGTGGCGGCTTCGTCGAATCCCTCCGGCATCGTGTTTTCGCCAATAATCAGGTTAGCGCCAGGTGTATTGGTGACTATTCGTCCTTCAACGCTGATGCGCAGATCGAGCTTTACGCGGTCGCCGACTTCCACCGGTCGGTCCATTTCGTCCCACTGCACGAGCTGTTGCTCGAGGCTTTGCAACACCACCTCAATGTCTTCGTCGGTAACCAGTCGTTTCTCTTTGGTAATTTGGATAGCGCGGTAATCGCCCGTATCTACCTCCGGCTTTACCGGCACGGTGGCCGCAAAAGATACCGCCTGGTCCTTTTCGGCTTGGAGCAATTCGAGTTCGGGACTGCCAACCGGCTGGATTTCCGTCTGCTTTAGGGCTTCGGCATAGGCCTCGGGCACGAGGCGGTCGAGGGCTTCGCGGAAGACGGACTCTACGCCGGCGTGACGCTCGACGAGAGCCTGCGGCGCGCGGCCGCGACGGAAGCCAGGGATGTTGACCTTGTCACTGACACGGCGCACGGCGCGCTTGTATGCTATCTCTACTTCCTCGAGCGGAACATCCACCGTGAGCTTCACGCGGCTCTTTTCAAGCGTTTCCGAGCTGACCGTAATCTCCATTGCCGTCTTTGCGCTCCCTTACCGCATCACCTCTGCAAGTGCAGGTCGTCATACCATCAAGTGTTTACGACTGTCCTATGCATAGCAAAAAAAGAGGCGCAGCCTGAGCAGCGCTCTTTTTCACCAACGTCGGCGTTATG
>VXOZ01000312.1 GCA_009839775.1 Chloroflexota bacterium
GACTCAGCTTCTGAAGATGGTCCTTGACCGCGGTGGCCACCACGGTGTAGAGAAAGCCGTCATCAGAAAGGTACAGATTAGAGTGCGGCGTGGGCTGGGGCAAGAAGATCTTGCGGCGCTGTTCCTGCGTCGCAAACATACTCACAATCAGCCGGCGCAAACTGAAGTCCAGACGTGTAGCGCCAAAGAAGCCGCGGAAGTTACCTTCGCCATCCAGCACGATGATGCCGAGGTTGCTCCCGGCCTCCAACGTGTAGATACGCCCACTGCGGTCCACCACCAGTTTGCTGGGCGCGAAGGTGTGGTCAATGGGGATTAAGGTCGTCTCGGGCTTGAAGAACTCGTCAACGAAATTCCCCTCGGGATCCAGTCGGAGAATGCGGTTATTGCCAGTGTCCGCCACAAAGATATTGCCATCCGGATCGACATAGATGCCCTCGGGCTTGCTCAGGTTACTGACCTCCATGAGATACTCGCCTTCCCGTGAGAACTTGAGTATCCGGTCATTGCCCGTGTCAGCCAGCCACAGATTCTCCTCGTGGTCGAGGAACAGGTCCGAAGGCTCCTTGAAGGCGCCGGTCGGCAAGTGTATGCCGTTGATCTCTTTCTCGAAGATGTAAGGGAGCGGCGAAGGCACTCGCTGATCGCGGGGGTCGATCGTATAAGACAACTTTGGATCTAGCTCCAAAGCCAGCGCCGTACCGGCAGACGTGAAAATGAGCCAAAGCGCCGCCAGCAACGCCAGCACTGCCTTAAGTCTTGACCCTTTATGTCCTAGCATTTTTGCCAACCTTTTAACCGCTGCTCGTTCAATCCCTCGCCGCTATACCGTCAGGCCTTAATGCCTGAGTGCGCCATCGTTGCAATCACGCGCCGCTGTACCAACGTAAACAGTACCACCGGGGGAGTAATCATGATGAACGTAGCGGCTGCATACGCCCCTTGCCGGGCCACGGAGCCCTGACTGATCAACGTCTGGAGAGCGATTGGCAAGGTCCGCATCGATTCCGTACGCGTGAACACCAAAGGCGCCCAGATGTCGTTCCACGTACCCACGAAAATGATAATGACCAGCGTGGCCCATGCCGGCGTCACCAAGGGCATGACGACACGCCAGAAGACAGTCCACTCCGTCGCGCCGTCTATCTTCGCAGACTCGATCAGGGCCGCCGGTATTTGTTCCATGAACTGCTTCATCAGGAAGAGCGCGTAAGGAATTGCCAGGCCCGGGAGAACCAGCGCAAAATAGGTATCGATGATGCCAAGCTGGTAAACCACTAAGTACCGCGGTATCGCCGTCACTTGCGGTGTAAACATGAGCGCCGAGATGACCACGATGAATATAACATGCCGACCGGGGAAGTTATGCTTTGCCAAGGGATAGGCTGCCAAGCTCGCTAGCAAAACGCCACCAACCACCGTACAGAAGGCGACGAAGACACTATTGAAGATGTACCGAATGAACGGAACATTGAGGGAATACGTCGCGATTAGGAGGTCCTGGAAATTACGTAGCGTAGGATTCCGCACGATGAAGCGCGGCGGAAAGAGGAAGAGCTCGTCAATCGGCTTCAGCGCATGCGACACGACGAAGATCAGCGGCAACGACATGAACGCGGCAAGAATTGTCAGAGCCGCGATGGTCGTAAACTCACCGCTCGTCATCTTGAATTTTCCAACGCGAATTATCATCTACTGCTTCCCCTTCCTTGGCTACTCATCCTTGGAGGAGAGCAGACGCAATGCGCCTTGCCCTATACCAAAGGTAATGATGAAGAGTATAACGGCAATGGCAGCCGCATAACCCATTTCGAACCGGATAAAGGCATAGTCATACAGGTGCGACAGGATCATATGCGCCGCGTACAACGGACTGGGGAGACCCGCCAGCGAGAGCGAAATCTCAAAGCCCGCAGAGAACATGAGCACCACCGCGTTGATAACACCAAAGAGCATCTGCGGTTTCATAGAAGGTAGTGTAATGTACCACATCTCCTGCAGCGGATGGGCGATGCCATCCACTTTACCGGCCTCATACAGTTCGGTATTGACCGTCTGCAAGCCGGCAAGGAACACGAGGAAGTTGTTGCCCATGCTCATCCAAAGCATGACGAACATGATCACCGGCAACATAGTCCGTTGATCGATGAGCCAGAGGAACGGCTCCTGAATGAACCCCATGCGCATAAAGAAGTAGTTCATGTACCCATACCGGTCACCGGAGAATACGATCCGCCAGACAACCGCCATCGCGATCGCGCTTGTGAGTGAAGGCGCGTAGAACGCCAAAGCGTAGAGCGTGCGCACGCGAATCTGGTTAATGAACCACGCAAGGAGGAACGATGCGGAAAGACTGACCGGCCCCGTGATGAAAGCAAAGAAGAGGGTGTTCCGGATGGACAAGACAAAGATGTCGTCCTCCAGGAACAACAAGCGATAGTTGGACCAGCCAATCACGCGCGGCGGCTCAAGCATATTGAAGTAGGTAAAGCTCAGCCAGATGGCCACCCCTACGGGGATGATCAGAAAGGCAAAAAAGAAGATCATGTAGGGCAGCATGAACCCATACGACAGGCCATACTGCGCGAGAAAGCGCTGTAAGCCAGTTTTCGGTTTTGCGACTGCGCGCGGCTGTGTTGTCGCTTCTGCTTCTGTGCCGCTACTCTTGACCTCGGCCATTACTCAAGCCCCCCTTTCGTCTTAGTGAGATCAACCGGGAGTCCGAACTCCTCGCGCTTGCGAATGAGCTCGCGGTCGATTTGCTTCACTGCTTCTTCCAGGGCTTCACGGGCGTTCCACCCTTGAAGCACCACACGATTCCAGGCATTGATGATGTGGCGCGGCGTAAAGTAGCCGCCTAGGGTAACGGGCTGCTCCTTGAACCAGCGCCACTGCTCCTGGATAGCCTCGATGTCTTTCTGCGGGAAGGGAAGCTGGTTTAGCGCCTTAACGTTGGCCGTATTCCAGCGCGCCTCCGTGCCGATCAAGGCCTCGAGCTCTTCACCGAAGCGCGCCTGGGCCGCCGTAGACGTCCACCATTTCGCCCACTCCCAAGCCTTGTCTTTTTTATCCGAATTATCCATGATCACAACGGCTTGACCATAGCCGCCCGAGGTACGGTCTACCTGTCCGTCCGGACGGCGTTTACCGGGCAGCGGCAGCATTTCCCAGCGGCCCTCAAGCTCCGGCGCCGCAACGGATAAGAGAATGTACGTAAAGAACCCGGAGACGCCAATCGGCATCTCACCCGTACGCATGCGGTTATAGAAGTCCGCCTGCTGGGTAATCTTATAGTTTGTATAGAGCTCCGTCCACTCACGGAAACCGGCCAGGGCTTCCGGCGAGTCAAGGGCGCTCAGTCCTCTATCCGTATAGAAGTCTCCGCCGTTTTGGTAGAGGAACGGCAGGAAGCCCGGCACAAGGGACTCAGCCAAGCCGTAGATACCGCCGCCCGCGGACACGCCTACCGGCGGGAAGAAAAAGTCCATTCCGCGCTGCTGCAGCAACCAGATCATGTTATATAGGTCCTGCCATGTGTCGGGGGGAGTCAGGCCCAACTCAGTGAAGATGTCCGTACGGTAGAACATCATCAAGAAGTCCTGCGTTTCCGGTATTGCGTAGTCTCCGCCCTCCCAACGGAAGGGCAGCAGCGCCCCTGGTCGGAATCGCGTCGTCACCTCCTGATAATCCACGAACTCATTCATATTGGCGACGCCGTTGCGAATAGCAAACTCCACCGGCACGTCGGGCAACACACCGGTCGCGACGTCCGGGGTCACGCCGCTCGCCACTGACAGGAGCAACACGTTCACCGAACCCGCGCTAAGCTGCGCCGGCGGGAACACCTGCAGGTTTACGGCGATGCCGCTCGCCGGGGTGAAATCATCTTCGGTCATGTCCTTCATGATCATGCCCCACTCACGACCACGCGCCACCCACACCGTGATGGTGTTGTCGTCATCACCGTAAATCGAGCCGACACCGTAGTAGTTGCGGACGAACGAACTCAGGAAGTTCATGAAGCCGGCCCAACCCTTGAGGAAGATGTTGGCCTTGCCGACTCCTAGCTCCATCTCAGGATTGCTTATCAGCAAGTAGTCGAGCCAGAGCGGATGCTCGCGCAGATAGAGCAGCCACTGCGAGAGGCGCCCCTGGCTCGCGCTCAGGTCGCTCAGGCGGCGCGACATGCTCTCTGGGTCGCGCGCCATGTCCTCCAACTGGAACGCGACTTCGCCCAAGACATTGGCCACGTTCGGCTTCACGCCGTTGTTGACCATGGTCATATGGTCCACTTGCTCTCTAAGCAACTCATAGTTCGAAACCAAGCGCGGCACCAAGGTTGGAATGCGCGAGGTGAGATCGAACTCCATGTACGGGTCAGGATTGACACCCGTAATCATCGTAATCTCGCGCACCATGATCGACAGGTCGGTCACCACCTTATTAATGGCGCGAATAGTCTCCGCGGAGGGACCGACGGTGACCTCCATCGTCAGTGTATGTTTACCCTTAGTGAAATAGAACAAATAGGGCTCACCCTCACCTGACTGATCACCAAATGGCACAATCCGCCAATCTCTATCCTTGTCAGGCGTAAAGAGGAAGCTATTGAGCTCCTGGAACGGGACTTTGCCGTCGATAAGAATCCGCCGCGCGGAAGGCAAGAAGCTTGCGTACGCTTGCCAGCGTCGCCAGGCAATCTTATAGAGTCCGTCCTCCGGCACCTCGAATTCCCACGTGGCCGCCTGCAGAGCGCGGCGCCAGCGAAATGAACCGTAGGCATTCAACCGCACGTAGCCGGCGGAATACGGGTCTACCAACGGCCCAGACGTGTATTCCATGCGGATGGTAGCCTCGGTCCGCTCCACGGGAAGCTCAGCCTGGTGGCGGATGAGGGTCTCGCTCGCATTCTTATAGCCCTGCTCCTGATACATTGCGTAAACTTCCGCATACGTCGGCGGCCGAGACGGCGAAACCAGGCGCAAGCTGCGGATGGCCATCGGTTCACGCACGGTGATGAGGCGGAGCACGTGCTCGCCTTCAGTCAAGTAGAAGTCGAACGGCCAGGGATACATGCCGTCGCCGTCGACGATGCGCACGGTCTCCCATCGTGGATCCTCGAACTGGCCGGGACGACGGTCATTTCCTTGATTATCGGTAGTCGGCAGACCCTTGTCCTGCCAGAAGCGGACAAAGACCACGCGCCGCGCTTCTTGGAACGGATACTCACCGTCTATTTGGATACGCCGCTGGATGGAGGCGCGCTTTCCGGGCAAGGGATAGTATTCGAGTTCGATGTTATAGAGACCGGTCTTAGGTACATTGATCTTCCACTCCATCCACTCGGTCTCTTCCTGCCAGTTGATGATTTCGCCGGTCTTGCCGCCAAGTTCACTGAGAATTTCCGGTTCATAGCCGCGGTACCGAATGATGTTCGTGTGGTCGATCGGGACCTCAATGTCCTGAACCCACTCGTAACCGTTCTTTGCGTAGGTCTCGAGAGTCTCGGCGTAGTTGTCCTCGAGCTTCACTTCGATCACGCCGGTGGCGTGTGTGATAAAGGTGCCCTTCTCTTCCTCCTCCGCGTCCTCTCCTTCCGCATCATTGTTCTGGGTACTCTGCTGCGCATACACCGCGGCAGACGTGGCGGTAGGAATGGAAATAGTCAGCAGCATCACGGCGAGACCGATATTGGTCCAGATAGACCATACTCGCAAGTTGCGCAGCGCGCTGAACTTTCCGCCTGCTGCCTGAAGGCTATTAGTTGTTCTCTTCAGGATACTCATCAGTTCCCACCTTCACGCTAAGAGCGATTCGACCCGGGCCACAAGCTCTGTGGCTCCCGAATTACATTCCTGTTCCACCACTGTCAAACATCCCAGCCACCCCTCGCACCATATTACAGTGTACCCTAGCACACGATTTTCTCTATCGTCAAGTAATCGAGATTGCCTATTGTTGGCTGTTGGCAATTTCGGTAGAGTGCTTTCTCCATCTTAGACTGAGGCATCGAGCGCGACGCGGAACCCAATCGCTTGCGTGTGATACCCCCCGGGGTACCCCCTACTCGCGCACCTTGCATTCTGCTTGGGATCCCGCCAGCAGCCGCCGCGCACCACCCGATAGCGGCCGTATTCCTCCACTTGAGACGCAATCACCTCACTGCCCGCGGAATCGGGATACGTGCCTATGAAAGAAGCCGTCCACTCCGCGACGTTTCCGGCCATGTCCAAAACCCCATAGGGGCTGACGCCGTCGGGGTAGACCCCCACAGGTGTGGGCGCCGCTACACCGCCCTCCCACACATTAGCACACGTGTACTGGAACGAATCTCCCCAGGGAAAGAGCCTGCCGTCGGTGCCGCGCGCCGCTTTCTCCCATTCCTCTTCCGTAGGCAAACGGAAGGGACGGCCTGTTTCATTTGCTAGCCAATCACAGTATCCTACCGCTTCTTCCCAGGTCACACCCTGTACCGGTCGGTTCTGTAGCCACGGATCGATGGTTGTGCCCTCCCAGTAGTCACGGGGAGGAGCGCCACCGGAAAGCACAAAAGAGTGGAATTCAGAATTCGTGACGAGAAACCTACCAATTAAGAATGCTGGGAGTTCAATCGTCCGCTCCGGTGTTTCCATTAATACAGCACCCCGTGCCGTTCGATGCAGCGCTTCTTCGTCAGTGTCGCCGGCGTCAGCTTCTTCCAGTATCTGATCAACCGCGTCGGTCGCAGTGCCCATAGTGAACGCTCCAGCCGGAACACGAGCCAGCATGGGCTCGAACGTGCGAATGCGTGGGTCGCCAAGAAATGAAAGGGCTTTGCCTACGGAAATACGCTCCGTAACACTGTATTGATTTGGCGTGGCAACCATGCGCACCAAATCAATGAGCGCAATTTGCTTTTCGCGCTCGCTCAGCATTAAGAGCGCGCCGTGGATGCGTTCCTGCACGTTGCTTTGCAGGTCCGCCCAAATCTCCTGCCCGAGACGTTCCTCTGTAATCGCCACGCGTGATGTCTCCGTACTTGCTAGCCCCAATGTTCTACCCCAGCGCAGTATACACAACGAATGGCCTTTGCATCACCGAGCCGTCTCTCTGATCCTTATGCTTCAGAGCGCATTCGTGTCCGCTTTGCGGCCAGTCCCGATACTACCCAGCGGAGCAATGCGAGGAGCGTCCCGGCATCGTCGCGCAGCCCGCTAGCACTGAGACCTGCTGTCCTGTGCGCGTCCGTTCGGGGGCCGGTACTTCTCTGCCGCAGCAGGACGTGCAAGACTACGCCTACAACCGCCACCCAACCCAGCCGGCGGAAACCCGGCAACCTGCTGCCGGGCACCCGCACCGGCATGCGACCAAAGCCGGCCTCCTGCGCCAGTGCCTGCGTATACGCTGGCGGCATGTGACGGCGCCGCAGGATAGTCCCAAGTACTACGGCATATCCGGGCAGCCGGCCGCTCAAACTTTGCAAGCGGTTGCGCAACGAACGCGGCAACGTGGGGTGATTGTCTGCTTGTGCGCGCAAAGAAGGCATAGCTTCACCACCTTATGTCGAATCCGACAACGAGTTCGACCAGCACGCGAAAAACCGCTTTCGCTGCGAATCTCTCGCTACCTTACTAAATGAAGGTAGTTGCCCGCGCTTCGGCTTTACAACGGAGATACTCTCGGCACCCCGGGCCTTCAGCGCAGCGACAAACACAGTGCTGCCTGAACCGACTCGCAGTTCCCCCCAACTCAAGTTGCAGTGTGCTGCGCCGATC
>VXOZ01000110.1:0-2365 GCA_009839775.1 Chloroflexota bacterium
GTGGACGTGCACGTGCGGCGGCTGCGGGAGAAGATCGAAGCGGACCCCAGCGAACCCACCCGTATTGTCACTGTGCGTGGCGTAGGCTATCGGTTTGAAGGATGAGGTTTCCACGTTCGCTGCAATGGCGCATCACACTGGCCTACACGGCGTTGATCATACTCGCGCTGGGTGTAGCGAGCTTCTATCTCTTCACGTTCATCCGTAGTTCCTACTTAAGCAACCTCGAAACACGGTTGGAACACGAAGCACGCTTGGTCGCCGAGGCGAGCACGCCGTATTTCAGCGAGCAGGCGGAAACGAGCGCGCTGCAAGCGGCTGCTGAACGCATGGGCGTCAACATCGCGGCACGTGTCACGCTTATTGCTCGCGACGGCACAGTGCTTGCCGATAGTGACATAGACCCGGCACAGGTGGCGAACCAAGCCCTCCAACCGGAAGTGGCAAGAGCCCTAAACGCTGGTGTGGGCAGCAATACGCGCCAAAGCGGCGATGCGGACGAAGAACTGATTTACGTCGCGGTGCCTGTGATTGCTCAAGACAACGTGCAGGGGGTAGCACGGGTCGCGGCGCCGACGGCGCAGGTGCAGGAGAGCGTCAACCGCAGCCTCGCCGTAATCGCCCTGATAGGCCTTGCCGGAACAGTGCTGGCGGTGTTGATCGGCTATATCGGCGCCGCGCGGACAACGCGTTCCATTGCGGCGCTTACCGAGGGCGCCCGGCAACTGGCTGCCGGCGAACTCGACTACCGGGTCAATGCCCAGGCCAGCGACGAAACCCAGGAACTGGCGCAGGCTTTCAACCGCATGGCGGTTTCTCTGCGTGATCTCGTGCGCGATCTCTCGCTGGAGCGTGGCAAGCTGACAGCCGTGCTCAATACCATGGCCGACGGCGTCGTCGTCATCGACGGCAGCGGCGCGATTGTGTTGGTGAACCACGCCGCCGAGCAGATCCTCGATATCGAGGGCGAGGATGTCTTGAACCGGCGCTTCACGGAGATTATCCGCGACCATTACCTGCAACAACTCGTCGCCCGCTGCACGGAACGCCATGAGGTGCAGCACGGAGAGGTGGAAATTCCCCAGTGGCGGCGCTATCTGAGCGTAATCACCACTCCATTAGCCGAGCACGGCGATGCGAGCGTGTTGCTGACGATGCACGATCTGACGCGCATTCGCCAAGTGGAAACAACCAGAAAAGAGTTCGTGAGCAACGTTTCGCATGAATTACGCGGTCCGCTGGCGGCGGTGAAGATATTGGCAGAGTCGCTTGCGAGCGGCGCCCTGAAGGAGAAGAAGCGCGCGAAAGACTTCCTGCGCCGTATCAACAGCGAAATAGACCGCATGACCTTAATGGTAAACGAGTTGATGGAACTCTCCCGCCTCGAAAGCGAGCAAAGCAGTCTCCAACTCGCGCCCCTCGATCTGCATCCCTTCATTGCCGAACTGCACGAAGAACACCAGGAGCGTACGGAGAAGCGCAAGATAGCCTTCGACGTCGCGCTACCGGCAGACCTGCCGTATGTCCGCGGCGATGAGGAGAAGCTGCGCCAAGTATTCGACAATCTGCTGAGTAACGCCGTCAAATTCACACCCAAAGACGGCCGCATATCTCTCTCCGCCCAGCAGGAGAACGGCACAGTCTGCCTGCGCGTGGCCGATACGGGCGTCGGCATTCCCCGCAAGCACTTGCCCCACATCTTCGAGCGCTTTTACAAGGTGGACCGCTCGCGCAACAGCAAAGGGTTTGGTCTGGGGCTGGCTATCGTCAAGCACATCGTGCAAGCCCACGGCGGCGCGATACACGCCGAAAGCACCGAAGGGCAGGGCACGACCTTTACGGTAGCCCTCCCCGCCGTGACCGAAGAAGCGGCCGATTGAAGCACGCCGCACGACATGTTGGGTGGGGTGTGGCGTTGTCCGTCATTCCTATGAAAATAGCGTGACCAAGCCGTTCGCCCCCGTATCCGGTACGGGGCAGGCTCTGAGCAGCGTCGAAGGGTGAACGGCGGGGAAACGGGTAACAGCTTTCGACACTCTTCTCTCCGTTTATGCTTCGACAAGGGCTGCGCGAAGCCCGCTCAGCACGAACGGAGAGATGTGCGTTCATTTTCATTCCCTTGTGCGGCCTGAGCAAGGCCATGGTGATTACCATGAAAATAGCGCGAGGGACTCCGTCATTCCCGCGAAAGCTCGCCCCTGCAGGGGCCGCGGAATCCATCTTCTCCGCCTAAGATAGACTCCCGCTTTCGCGGGAGTGACGAATTGGAACGTAGTTTTGCCCCCTCGCCCGTTTTTTGGAGAACTGTAGGGGGGGGTGGCGGACCCCCCCCACAGATGTGCCACCGTAACCCGCCGGGGGGAAA
>VXOZ01000110.1:2375-4363 GCA_009839775.1 Chloroflexota bacterium
ATATAACCCCCGGTTTGTGGGGTTTTTTACTATTTTTACGTTTTTTTGCCCCCCGCCCCGTTTTTTGTTCTATTGTTTGGGGGGTCGCGCCACCCCCCCCTACAGTTCTCCCACGTTCACACGCCGTTCACTCTGCACTAACGCCCTGTACATGCCCCGGCTCTATGCTCGAAAGTGAAGCAATGAAACGAAGTGACACGTGCGCGTGTGGCGCACAGAGCAGTAGAGAGAATGGAAATACGCCCCATGGCAAAGGGAGCACTTACGGAGCTTGCCCAGTTTGACGATGAAAGCCTGCACACAATTCTGCCGGACGAACAGCGGACGTGGCTGTGTCCGCATTGCGAAACGGAAGTGAATCTCACCCGGGACCGCGTCATGGACCACTTTATCGAACATCCCGCGACGATTCTGCGGGAAACATGCTACTGGCGCTGTCCGTTCTGCAATGCGCTAGCCGGCCAGGAAACCTGGGACCACGTCGAGCCGATCAAGTACATCTCGAGTAACGTGTGAACACCAACAGCGTGCGGCCCGCGGCACTGCAAGGGTGTGCAAAAGGCGTGTCAAGGTTGTATGATGGTCTCGATAGGCTCTGTGGCTGAGGAATTCACCAGTTAACTGACAGCAGACAAGAGCGAGGCGCGGATTCTAAAGGACTTGCGAGCAACCGTGGAAAGGGGCACCGCCATGGTACGCACGAATATCGAGAATCAACTGGACGAGATCCAAGATGACATCCTCGCGCTGGCGAGCATGGTGGAAAAGGCCATCACCCATGCCATCGACGCGCTACGCGAGCGCGACTTAGAGGCATCGCAGGCCGTCGTGGCGTTCGATGACGTCATCGACGAGAAACGCTTCGTGATCGAAGAGCGCTGTGTCGACCTGCTCGCCACCCAGCAGCCCGCGGCCCGCGACTTGCGCTGGGTCATTGCCCTGCTCCACATTGCGGTCGAATTAGAGCGCATGGGCGATTACGCGGAGGGCATCGGCAAGATCAGCCTTATGATGGGCGACGAGCCGCCGCTCAAACCCCTCATCGACATTCCGCGCATGGCAGAGATGTCCATCAGCATGCTCCACCAGAGCATCGACGCGCTGGTGACCCGTGACGTGGACCTTGCGCGGCGGGTCTGCGACGCCGACGATGAGGTGGACGCGCTGCATGAGCAAATCTACCACGAGTTGCTCCTGTTCATGATCAAAGACCCGCGGAGCATTCAACGCGCCACCTACCTGCTCTGGGTGACCCACGACTTGGAACGTACGGCCGACCGCGCGACAAACATCGCCGAGCGCGTGATCTACCTGGTCACCGGCAAGATGTTGGACCTGAACCTTTCGAAACAGGTCAGTTGAGTGGCGCTAAGAACCTGCATGATGGCCCGGGATTTCTCCGTCATTCCGGCGAAAGCGCGCCCCCGCGCGGGGGCGAGGAATCCAGAGACGGCCTACTGTTTTCGGCAGCTTGCCGGCAAACTACACCGCCCCAAGCTTAACCATTACAGTGAGCTACGTGAGGAAACACCGTAGTGAACCGTATACTCTTCGTCTGCGTGCATAATGCCGGCCGCAGCCAGATGGCGGAGGCGTTTCTGCGCCACCTCGCTGACGGCAAGGCCGAGGCGCAATCGGCGGGCACGGTGCCGGGCGAACGGGTGAATCCTATTGCCGCGCAGGTTATGAACGAGCGGGGCATCAGCCTCGATGCGCATGCGCCCAAGCTGCTGACGCAAGAGCTCGTGGACTGGGCAGACAGGGTCATCACCATGGGCTGCAGCATCGACGAATCGTACCCGGTGGCAATCACAGAGGTGGAGGACTGGGGCCTGCCCGACCCCAGCGGAAAGCCGCTGGCCGTGGTACGGGACGTCCGCGACCAAATCGAGGAGCGGGTTAGCCTTCTTCTAAGCGAACTCGCCGATTAGCGGTGCTGCTGCCTTGTGCCCCTTGTTGGCCGAGGCTTGGCGACTGTTGCTGTAGAT
>VXOZ01000110.1:4373-7132 GCA_009839775.1 Chloroflexota bacterium
GCTGTAGATTCTCCAAGTACTCGGAGACAATCTCGCTAATTTCCCGGTGGATCTTCTTTGGGCCGGGCGTGGCGTCTACCATCCTGAAGCCGTATTCTTTGGCGAGCCGGTGAAAGTGCTTGCGCAGCGATGCCTGGTACTTGAGAAAGCTCTCGAACATGCTGCTGCCCATTTGCAAGTCCATCCCGGACTCCCAGTAATTGAGCTCGCCGTACTTATCCAGCGTCCGGTAGAAGAGCACTTCCGGCTCCGCATCGAGATAGATGATCAAGTCCGGTTCGAGCGCGATGCCGAAGAGACGCTTCAGCCACTTCAGGTCGGCGCCGCGCGCCAGATCCCGGGCCATCAGCGTGTAGATATAGCGGTCGGCGAGCACCACGAAGCCGGCCTGCATGGCGGGCACGATGCGGTTCTCCAACTGGTCGGCAAGATCGGTCGCATAGAGTAGGCTCAGCGTGGTCTTGCCCAGTAGATTGCCCTGCTTTGCCGAGGAAATGGCTTTGCCCAGCAGGTCGGACCGCCGTATGCCCATCTCAAGCACGGCATGACCTGCCGATTCTAACGACTCTTTGAGCATCTCCGCTTGCGTGGAGCGACCGGAACAGTCTGAGCCCTCGATGACGATGAGAGGGCCGCCGAGTTCAAGATCATCGAAAGAGGGTAAGCCGCAGCCATAGAAGCGTGCGCGGGCTGGAAGTGTGGTTGAAATTTGGTCATCCCCTTGTTTATGGCTTGTCGTTTGTCCGGCCTCAAGATGTTGTTCCGCGCGGTACCGGTTTCAGCGGCAACAACGCGCGAACCCACCACCCACCTGGAGGCGCTGAGGAGCGTTGGCTCCTCCCAGCGTGTTAGTTCTGCTTGGGCGGCTCGTAGTCCGCCAGTTTCTCTTGCACCACTTTTTGCACTTCGCCCCAGGTCTCATGGATGGAGCGCGTCGCATCGATGACCTCGAACTGCTCTGGGCGCGCCATCCGGTCGTACTGGTCTTTTATTCTGCCTTGGAACAGTTTGAAGCTTTCCACCGGGTCCAACGAAAGGCCTGTATCCATGCCCGCTTCGTAGTACTTCAACGACGGACGGCCAAAAAGAATGCGGGAGATCGACACTTCCAGCGGCGCATGAAAATAGAAGGCAATAGTCGGCTGCACGGCAAAGCGGTAGGTATTGCGCACCCACTGCAGGTCACAGCCGCGCGCCACGTCCCGCGCGTAGGCGGTATACACGTAGCGATCTGCCAGCACGATGCAACCGGCGTGGAGCGGCGGCAGGATGACTTTCTCGTAGCGGTCGGCAAAGTCGCACGCGTGAATGAGGCTGAACGTGGTGGGCGTGAGCAATTCCTTCCGCTTGGCCCGCCGCGTCGCCTGCTTGACGATGGCTGACGAATTCCACTCGGTAAAGACTACCGGGTAGCCCTGGGACTGCAGCCAGACGCGCAGCAGGTGGAGTTGCGTGCTCTTGCCGGAACCGTCGCAGCCTTCCACAACAATCAAGCGACCGGGATACTGCTTATTAAGACCTAGGCCGCGAATTTTCTTCTGTGCCACTTGGCGCATCTCCCTTCATTGGACTGCTTGCACAGGACACGTAGACGAATGAGGTTCCTAATTACCGGCGCGTAGCCGGAGAATTGCGGCGCTTCCTACCGTGATGCCTCGGTCTCCGCACGCCGCAAACGTGCGCGTGTGTCGTCAAGATTAAAGTGTACACCAAGTGTGGCTGCAATGTCAGTGAGCATCGCGTGGGTCTCACGAAGTTCACAGACTGCATCCCTATCAGCGGTGAGACGCAGCGTTATGTTGCGGCGATCGGATGAGACTGCGCAGTTGACGGATTCCACCAGGCCCGATTCGCTGCGGTCGAGGGCCTCGCTCAGTTGCAGGAGCGCGCCCAGCTTTGTCACGGCGTCCACGTCCCTTTTCCGCAAGAGCGAGCGGTACTCCGGCCAACGTTTCAGAGGGCCGACGTTGCCGTTATGCATGGCCACGAGGCAGGCGACGATCAGCAACTCGCGGTGGGTCAAGCCATCGATGCCCGTGCGCGTGAGCAGGTAGAAGCCGTGCTCGTCGTGGTTGTAGTAGTTGACAGCGACCCCCACGTCGTGGAGTTGCGCGGCTATCTGCAGGAGCCTGCGCGCCTCCGCATCCAGTCCGTGGACCGGCGCGAGTTGATCGAAGAGCGACAGCGCTAAGTCCGCGACGTGGTTTGCGTGTGGCTCGTCAACGTTGTAGAAACGCATGAGGTTGGTGGCGGAAAAGAGCGCCGGATCGGGCACGCGGGGCTCCACGAGTTCTCCGCCCAAGACATGGTTGAGGAACAGTCCCTCACGCAGACCTCTACCGCTGATTGCCAGAGAAGTGGCGCCAAGCGTCCGCGCCAGGCTGCACACCACCGCCGCGCCCGCCACGATGATGTCGGCCCGCTTGGTGGAGAGCCCGGGCACTTTGCGCCGCTCTTCCAGGCTCAGCTTGCGGAGCATAGCGTAGATGTCCTCTACGGCGTCCATAGGCAGGATCATGCCGTGGAGGAGGTCAAGGGGATATCCCGTTTGCCTGCGGTAGATCTTGCCGAGATTGCGCACGGTGCCGCCGATGCCGATGAGGGCCGGCGTGCCGTTCTGCGAAAACTTGCTACCGGTTCGTTTGGCGATGCGGTCTTTAGGGTCGCCATTTCGTGAGTGAGCGGCGCTTTCGCCGTGCCCGTTGAGCCAGTCAAGCGGACGGAGACTCTTGTCGATGTGCTTTTCCAGAGCACGGAGT
>VXOZ01000110.1:7142-7739 GCA_009839775.1 Chloroflexota bacterium
AGCGTTATCGCGCCCAGCGGCAGGCTTGTTTTGTGCGTGGCCGCGCGCTCCTGCGCACGCACGATCTGTACGCTGCCGCCGCCAATGTCGACGGCGACACAATCCTCCACCGCGGAACTATTTACCGCCGCCACGTAATCGTAGTAGGCTTCCTCATCGCCGGATATGATTTTGACCCCCAGGCCGGTCTCGGCCTTGATGCGTTCCACGATCTCCGGCCCGTTGCGGGCGCGCCGCAAGGCGCTGGTGGCGACGCCAATGACGTGCGTGACGCGATGGGCCGTGCAGAAGCGCGCCAGCACGCGGGAGATCTCCAGCGTGCGATCTATCGCTTCCGGGGTAAGGTTGCCGTCCGCGTCGAGCTGTTCGCCTAACCGCAGCGTTTCGCGCAGCTCGTCGACAAGCTTGAACGCGCGGTCTGCATAGACTTCCAAGAGCGCCAGGCGCGCCGAATTGGAGCCAATGTCGATAACGGCGATGCGTTCTCCCGTCATGTACGCTCCTTGTCGATCAAATCTGTTCGCTGGCGGCTTGGCCTTGTGCCGGAGACCTCGGCCTCGTGCCGCAGACCTTGGCCTTGTGCCGGAGACCCCGGCC
>VXOZ01000334.1 GCA_009839775.1 Chloroflexota bacterium
CGCTGGACGAGCCGGAATTCTATTGCGTGGATGTCGCGGGCTTTGGCAACAACCTCAACTTGAACGCGCCGCTCCAGGCTCACACGTGCAAGCCGGGCGCAGACGACGAACTCTTTATCTTCAATCATCCCGGGCCGGGGCAGTTCTCCATGGACGCCTACGACGTGTGTCTGGAGGCGGGCGAGGGTGTGCTCTACGTGAGAGCCTGCTCAGACTCGCAGAATCAGCGGTTCGAACTGAGCGGTGACGGTCTATTGCGCCTCCGAGACTCTGATCTCTGCGTGGCTGTGCAGTCAGGTGAAGGACAACCTGCGGGCGGCAGGTCACACGTGCGTCGTGATCTGCTCTTGCAGGATTGCGCTAGCGTGGAGCAGAACCTCTCTCGCTGGACACTGCCGGGTCCTAGCCCCTAACCGCGAATTCTTCATCGACTGCAATTCCTTGGTCAAGAGGCACATGCCGCGCCGAAACGCGCGCTGCAGCAACCATAGTGCGCCAGTTGTTTGACACACTATCCGTCACCTGTTACTATTCCTCTTACCTTGCAGCGTGCTTGGCACGCTTTGCAGCAGAGACAAGGAAATACGGGTGTCAGTCCTCGCTCGCAACTATTATTATCTGTTTACGAAGCCGGAGGGTCCGGCTTAAGCAGATATGGTTTGCCCTAGCGGGCAGAGCGAGAGCAGACAACACCCTCCGGCGCTAGCAGAAAGTGAAAAACTTTCTGCTTTTTCTTTTGTAGAAAGGAGCATATACCACCGACAAATAGCTGGAACATGCGCGACCGCCAACCACATTCGCAAGACCACCGTAGAACCAATAGAGCCTCACAAGAGCAGAGGCACACCACAAGAAGGAAAGGTACATAAGGTAGAGGAACATGATAGTCATTATGCGGACCGACGCGACACCGGAGCAGATTGACGCCGTACGCCAGCGTATTGAAGAGAGCGGTGTGGAATCTACGATAAGTCAAGGCGTAAACAAGACAGTAATCGGCCTAATCGGTAAACGGCCACCCGGCATCATGGAGCGTGTGCAGGTGTTGCCGGGCGTGGAAATGGTCATCCCGGTTGACAAGCCGTACAAGTTCGCGGCGCGGGGCGAGGGCGGCGGCGACACGCACATTCGCGTGGGCAACGTGACCATCGGCAGCAATGAAGTCGCCGTCATTGGCGGCCCGTGCAGCGTGGAAAGTGAAGAGCAGATTATTGCTACCGCGGAAGCCGTAAAGCAAGCGGGCGGACACATTCTGCGCGGCGGCGCCTTCAAGCCGCGCACCTCGCCGTACAGCTTCCAGGGCATGGGCGGGCAAGGACTGGATCTGCTTCGTACCGCCGCAAACGCCACCGGCTTGCCCCTCATCACCGAGGTCATGGATCCCCGCAGGGTCCCACTGGTCGCCGAGTACGTAGACATCCTGCAGCTTGGTGCGCGCAACATGCAGAACTTCACGCTCTTGCAGGAGGTGGGCAAAACCGATAAGCCGGTGCTGCTCAAGCGTGGGATGGCGGCTTCGATTGAAGACTTGCTGATGTCCGCGGAATACATCATGGCCGCCGGCAATATGCGCGTGATCCTCTGCGAGCGGGGAATTCGCACCTTTGAAACGGCTACCCGGAACACCCTCGATCTCAGCGCAATTCCCGTCATCAAAGAAGAGTCGCACCTGCCGGTCGTGATCGATCCCAGTCATGCCACGGGCCGGTGGGAGTTGGTGAAGCCAATGGCGCTCGCCGCCGTTGCCGCCGGGGCCGATGGCGTGATGATTGAGGTGCACCCCAATCCTGAACTTGCGCTCTCGGATGGTCCGCAAAGCGTCACGCCGGAGCGCTTCTTTGACATCATGGATGCCATTCGCAAAGTGGCAGCCGCAGTTGGACGGGAAGTCCCCGCTGCCACAGCCGAGATGGAAGCCGCCACGGCCTAGCTTATCTGCAACCAATTGGAGAGGGCCACGTACGTGAACGCTTGGGTGCAGATGATAGCCGAGGATGAAGCGGAGGGTCAGCTACGCGCCGTATACCAAGAGCTTCTTGGCGAGGGACGGCGGCGCAGTGTGCCCGACTTCCTGCGCCTGCACAGCCTCGTGCCCCGCGCGATCATTCCCCTCGCCCAGTTGCACCGGGCAATTGCTTATGGCCCCGGCGAACTGTCGCGGGTGCAGCGCGAACTGATCGCGACGGTGGTGTCAGCCATCAACGGCTGCGCCCTCTGCCAAGAACTCCATAGCCGTCTGCTGCTTCACCGCACCCGAGACGAAGCCCTCGTGGCCCAAGTCATGCGCGACTTTCGCACCGCTCCCCTTTCTGCGGCGGATCGCGCCTTGCTGGAGTACGCAGCCAAACTCACCACTACGCCTGCTGCGGTTGAGGAGAGTGATGTTGAACAATTACGTCAACTTGGCCTGAGCGACGCTGCCATCGTAGAGATCGCGACGCAGACGGCGCTCTTCAACTACCTGAACCGCGTCATTCAGGGTCTCGGTCTCGGAGAATCTTCCCCGCCATGAAGCGCATCGAGCCCACCTCTCACCCCATAAACGCCACCTTAACCCTGCCGGGATCGAAGAGCTATACCAACCGGGCGTTGATCATTGCGGCGTTGGCCGACGGCACATCCACGCTGCGCCAGGCGCTCTTTAGCGACGACACCGCATACATGGCGGAGGCGCTCCGCCACCTCGGCATCCCGGTCAGAGCCGATGAAACTGCCAAGACGTTCACCGTGGAAGGCAAAGGGGGCAAGATTCCCGCCGACCGGGCAGAGCTGTTCGTCGGCCTTTCCGGCACAAGTGCGCGTTTTCTCACGGCGCTCGCCGCTTTGGGTCACGGCCGGTACTGTGTTGACGGGGTTGCGCGCATGCGCGAACGACCCATGCAACCTTTGTTCGAGAGCATCCGTCAACTCGGCGGCGCCATACGCCCGCTGCATAAGGACGGCTGCCTGCCCATTGAGATTGCCGGGCACGGACTGCGGGGCGGTACTGCCCAGATGGCCGGCGACCAGAGCAGCCAGTACTTCAGCGCACTGCTCATGGCGGCGCCGTACATGTCAGAGGGGCTCGATCTTGCTGTAATCGGTGATCTCATCCACGGACAGTACGTCACGATGACAATGAAGAGCATGGCGGACTTTGGCGTTGTGGCAACCGCTGAGGAAGAGCGGCGCTTCCGCGTCGCGCCTGGGCAGCACTACTCTGCCCGCACGTACGATGTCGAACCGGATGCCTCCGCCGCTTCTTACTTCTTTGCCGCGGCGGCGCTCACCGGCGGCACGGTCCGTGTGGAGAATCTTGGCGCTGACTCCGCCCAGGGAGACCTGGAATTCGTCGACGTGCTTGCTGACATGGGTTGCGCGGTCGAGAAGAGCGCCGCTCATGTGCGCGTATCGGGCCCCGGCAAATTGCGGGGCGTGGACATTGACATGAGGGCTTTTTCCGATACCTTTATGACCCTCGCCGCGCTTGCGCCGTTTGCCGAGGGGCCCACGGTGATTCGCGGTATTGCACATACGCGGCTGCAGGAAACCGACCGCGTAAGCGCCACGGCGCAGGAATTGCGCAAGCTTGGCGTCTCCGTGGCGGAATCCCACGATAGCCTGCGCATAGAGCCGGGCCCAATGCGGGGCGCTACGATCGATCCACACGACGACCACCGCATAGCCATGAGCTTTGCGCTCATAGGCCTGCGGCTGCCCGGTGTTGCAATCAGCAACCCGGAATGCGTCGCAAAGACGTTTCCCGATTTCTTCGCACGCCTCGAAGAAGTCGTACACTCCACCACGCGCTCTGCTCACCGTCTTTAGCCAGGTATCACAGCAGATTCCGGTCTGGTTGCTACCGCGCTCTACGCCCTGCTACTATCGCTACTATGAGTCGCTTTCATTCTACCCATGCGACACCTCTCGCCAGCTTCGAGCCCTCCCTGGAAGACGCGCCGAGGCACTCGCCACGCTTGGTTGGTGCGATCTTCCTGTTCTTCTTCTTGCTGTACGTCCTTACCGGCGGCGGTCATGCGTATAGTCCGGAAGGGGACTCCGCGTTTGCCACGGGCCGGAGTTTCCTTTTGGACCGGGAGAACGCGGACCTGAGGCAGGACTATAGCGAACTCGCCTCATGGGAAATCGGGCTGCCGCTCTTGCTGCAGCCTGCCTTGGTCCTCGGCGCCATCCTCGATCCTTTGCTACCCCAAAAAGACTCTCTGGGGCACGAAGGGCGTTCGTACACGCTCGCGGACTATCCCGTGCTCGCGCGGCAGGGGACGCCCAATACCCTCAATAACCTATACCTTCGCCTTGAGGACACGCGCGCCAGGGGACTCGTGATTTTTTCTTATCTTGAGGCATCTCAAGATATCCAGGACGGTACGCGTATCGCCACGGTAACGTTGGATACCACGCCTGCGGGCAGGTTCTTTGGCGAGATGAAAGCCGGGGTAGACACCGCGGAAGGAGCATACGATCACCCTGACGTGCTTGGGAAAGTAGCCCATGCCAAAGCCAACGCAGTGGCGCGCCGCCTTGGCGTGCCTCGCTCCAGCATTTACGTTTCAGAGTTGCAATTTCAGCAGCGCGTGGACGTTAAGAGCGTCGCCATTCAATACCATGCCCAAAAAGGCGCGCTCCACATCGTTTCCCTGAACCTCATAGACGCCGAAACCGACGAGCCAATCTTGATCGGCGCAAGCGGAAGCATATGGTCGGAGCAGGAAAACACTGCGTACTTCCTGCGCTTGTTCGCGCTCTTTACGAACGCTTGGGTGACCGCTCTCAGCGCGGTGCTCCTGTTTCTCATAACGCGCCGCTTGGGCTACCACAGCCAAGTCGCTCTGGCCCTGACCATCCTCTTTGGACTGGCCACACTGGCGTGGACGTATGCGAAATTCGACTTTGCTGAACCAGGCATAACCCTCGCCCTGCTGGGCACGGTCTACTTCCTGCTGCGGGGTATCCAAGACCAGCAGTTGGGTTGGGTGTTCGTGGCGGGACTCATCGTCCTGGGCGGAATCTCCATCAGATTCGTCACGGCGCTGAATCTCGTTGTCCTGGCCCCACTACCGGCGCTGGTTACGCTGCAAAGCTCCCAAGGCCTCCTGCGGTCGCTTGCCTTAGCTTTTGCGCGTACGCTCGTGTTTCTGGCCCCGGTCGGCATACTCGGCGCGTTGGCGCTCGCCGCGCTCGTATCCGTATTCGGTGTGCCCCTCCCCGAGCCGGCGGACGTGGTGGAGAACATTACGAACTGGCTCGACCTGCCAATCTGGATCGGCCTGTACGGCAACGTGCTCAGCCCGGGGAAGAGCGTCTTTCTCTATGCACCGCCTCTCATTCTCGCCCTCTTCGGCAGCCTGCCGTTCATCGCGCGCCACAAGTGGTGGGCGCTTCCCTGCGTAGGCATACCCGTGCTCTACCTGCTCCTCTATAGCAGCGTAGGAACCTGGTATGGCGGCAGTAGCTGGGGTCCGCGTTACTTGGTTCCCGCCGTACCGCTCTTGCTGATCATGGCCGCGCCCATCCTCGAAAAAGCGCTCTTCGACAACGGCATAAGGGAATTGCGCGCCGCCGTGGCGCTCGGGGCCGCCGGCCTTGGCATGCAAGTCATCGCAATTGCCAAGCACTTTGACCTGTACTTCGGTCTTCTCCGTTCCCAAGTCCTGCCGCAGATTCCTGAAAGCGGCGCTTTTCTGGCCGGACGTATGGGGCAAGCGTATTACACCCATCCTACGACTCTGCTGCTGGATAAGGAGAACATCCTCTATCTCTTTGCAGCGCCATTCTCACCCATCTTTGCGCACCTCTGGATGCTCGCGGCAGACATCGCGGACCTCTTTCTGCTTGCAATGCCGGATGTCTTGCAGACTGTGCTCGGTCGTCCTCCCTGGACGTTGCTGGGCGTGGCCATTTGGCCGCAGCATCCGGAGGCCATCCTGGGACTGGACTTCTGGTCGCTGACTTTGTGGCGAGAGTATACCAACCACCTCTTCCTACTCATCATCGTGATGCTGGTTGTACTCGCCTTGCAAGCGGCTGCCATCTACTGCTGGACCTGGCTGTGCCGGACATTTGAGCTCAGGCTGCGTCTCTATTGGAGCGGGATTATCGGGTTAGCGACGTTCTTTGTTCTGTTCGACGCCGCCCACATACTCCAATAACCTGGCTCGCGGCCCGGAGTACCCCGCAGCGGCTCTTGCCGAGACAAGGAGACAGGGAGCATGGCGCGCCAAGGCGCGGCAAATGTTGCTCTTAGCCAGGAGTCCCTATTGAGCGCATCGGGCGACGGTTCGTGAATCAGCCCTCCGCCTAACGACGAAGAACTGCAGGGAAGGGAAGGCGAGAGAGGCGGTTCGCTCCGAGACGAGCCACCTGCAAACAAGAGTTGCGCGGTTCAGGCGCAGGATCTACCACAGTCGAACCAACAAGCTCAGGCACTGCACGCTATGACCTGGACAGCCACCGAACGCCGCGGCCGCGGGCCGTCGAGCTCGACGAAGAAGACGCTCTGCCACGTACCCAAGACCAGCCGGCCTTGGTGGACTGGGATCATGAGATTGCACCCAACGATGCCGGCCGTGAGATGAGACCGCGCATTGTTATCCAGGCAGTCATGCCGATATTGGGCTTGGGGCAACAAATCGCGTACAACGGCCTCGAAATCCTGCTTGAGGCCGAGCTCGTTTTCGTTGACAAGTATGCAAGAGGTTGTATGCAAACAGAAGACGCTGCAGACACCTTCTTGTATGCCGGATTCCGCCACGGCGTCGTGAAGGTTGCTGGTGATGTCCAACAACTCGGTGGGTTGCGTGGACGCAACAGTAATCGTCTTCATAGCTCTAATTTCACGATACCACACGACTCCGAGCGGGGACAAAGACGCCGGATAAGAATTTTCTCAGCCTGTGAAAAGCGCAATGCGTGGTTGCACCAGTCTGACAAGATCCAATTTGACCGAACTTCTTGCACCGTCCTGCGACACCCTTTGCCAAGAGTTCATTCACCGTATGCCGTGGCTTCCATATTCGACGCAGCGCGGCGTTCACGTTTTCGGCGCGTCACGTAGACGAGGCCGCACAAGGCCGCCGTCAACCAAAACCAACTCGCAAGATCCGGCAAGAAGTAGTAGTTGTCCAGCATCCCGTGAGTTACCGCAGCCAGTTGACTCCCGGCTAAGCCGATGCCTAAAGCGCGCACTTCTCCATCATCACTGTTGTACGCCAAGCGATGCGTAAACAGAAAAAAGCGCACGAGAAAGCCCGCTATGAATACGAGTCCCACGATCCCAAGCCGCAGCCAGAAGTCAGGGAAGAGATTGTGCGGATGCGAGAGGTTCGGCTCGCGCCAGGCAGCCGGGTCCACGTAGTCCGCATGGACATAGAGGTAATTGTCCAGCCCCACGCCGGTGATGGGAAAGTCCGCAAGCATCCGCAGGGACGACTGCGCTTGAACAAGCCGCATGTGCGTCGTCGTGCCAGGCTCAAAACTCACGAGTGAACGCACACGCTCCGGGCCGAAACTAACGCCACCGGCAAACAGCAGCGCCGCAACTAACAGCACGCCGCCCATGACCCGCACTCTTTGGCGCAGTTCCGGCAAGTACACCCAAATGAAGAAGAGCAAGATCACAAGACCGGCAACCCAACTTGCCCGAGAGAAACTGCCAAGCAACGCCAGCGCAAGCACACCGGCGAGC
>VXOZ01000402.1 GCA_009839775.1 Chloroflexota bacterium
GTGGCGGCGTCCTTGCCCAGGATGTCGTAGCGGGTGGTGGAGCCGCCGGCGATGGAGGCGACCCGGGCGTGGGCGGTGCCGGGTCCGGAGCGCACGTTGAGGCCGGTCGTGGCGGTGGCCTTGAGGCTCAACTGCGGCCGGGTGGTGAAGGTTGCGGCGACCCAGTCCGAGGCGCCGGCCGTGTTGGCGGCGCGCAGGCGCAGGTCGTAGGCGGTGGCGCCGGCCAGGCCGGTCAGGGTGTGGGTGGTGCCGGTCACGGTGGTGAAGGTGTCCGGCCAGTCGGTGGTGGCCCGGGTCTTGGCCTGCAGGTGGTAGGCGTCGGTCGGGCCGCCGGTGGCGGGGGCCTGCCAGGTGACGGTGGCATCCCGTCCCGTCACGGCCACGTTCGGAGCCCCGGGCAGGCCGGGGACCGGCTGCAGTGTGGTGGCGGTGTGGGTTGTGGCCGGGGCCTCTCCCACCTGGTTGAAGGCGACCACGCGCAGGTCGTAGGCGGTGTGGGGGCGCAGGCCGGCCAGGGTGTGGGCGGTGCCGATGACCTCCGTCTCGAGGAAGTCGTCCGCCGTGCCGTCGACGCGCCACTGGACGCGGTAGGCTGTGGGCAGGCCGCCGGTGGCGGCGCGGGTCCAGGCCAGTTGCAGTGTGTTGGCCGTGGCGGTGGCCTGCAGGCCGGTGACCGCGGCCGGGGCTGCGGGTGTGGCCATGACGGCCAGGGCGGCGGCGTTGGAGGGGCAGCCGGGCCCCGTGTCGGCCAGGGCCTGGAGGCGGTAGCGGTAGACGTGGCCGTTGGTCACGGTGCTGTCCGTGGCCGTGAGGGTGGTTGCGTTCAGGTCCTGTCCCAGCTGGGTCCAGGTCCCGTCGTCCTGTTGCCGCCAGAGACGGTAGCCGGTTGCGGCGGTGCCCGCGGGGGGAGCGGCCCAGGTCAGGGTCACCGTGCCGCTGGCCAGGCTGGCCGTGAAACTCGCCGGTGCGGCCGGCGGTTGCGGCAACGCTGCCGTATCACCAATGGTGCTGCCGGCCGCGGCCGGCAGCCAGAAGGGACCTGTGGTGCCCTGTCCGAAGAGCAGAACGCGCCACCAGCCGTCGGAGTCCGGCACGCGGGCCGTCAGGTCGTAGGCGCGTCCGGGCAGATAGGCGGCGAAGGTGGCGGTCACGGCCGCGTCGGCCCAGGGCGAGGCATGGGCCGTCAGGGGATAGGGCAGCCTTCCACCCAGGTGCAGTTGAGGCCGGGAACGGCCCGCAGCCTCCGCGGAAGGAGTGCCGACGCCGGCACTGTTGCGGGCACTCACCCGGTAACGGTAGGCCGTGTCCGCGGCCACGTCGTTGTCCCCCCAGCTGGCGGTGTCGGAGCCGGTGTCCTCCCGGACCACGGTCCAGGTGCGGGGCGCGGTGTCGGGTGAGCGCTCGATGCGATGGCCGGTGATGCCGCCGCCGGTATCGGTCGGGGCCGTCCAAGTCAGTTGCAGGCGGCTGCCGGTGCCCGGCGCGACCGCCAGGCCCGTGACCTGCCCCGGGATGGTGGGGGCCGCGGCCGTGGCAATGCTGCGCTCCTGGGACCAGGTGCCGGCTTCCCCGCGGTTGTGGCCCCGGACCCGGTAGCGGTAGGTGGTGGCCGGGCTTACGGTGCGGTCCACGAAGTCCCGTGTCGTGACGCCCGTGTCGGCGACCAGGATATCCCAGGTCCCGTTCCCGGTCCGTCGGGTCAGCGTGTAGCCCGTGACCGTGCCGGAGGCGGCACCCCAGCTTAGGGTCACCGCGTCATGCGCGGCCGTGGCGGAGAGGCTGGCGGGTGCGCCCGGCGCCCGGCGCCGCGTGGTGGCGGTGATCGCCGGACAGAAGGCGCCCCAGCCGGCCGTGTTGTGTGCGGCCACCCGGAAGCGGTAGGTGGTGTAGGGGGCCAGATCCTCCACGTCGTAGCGCGTGCGCGTCGAGTTGGTGTCCGACTCCTCGGTGTCCCACTCGGCGTCGTCCGCGTCCCAGACCTGGATGCGGTAGCCGTCGATGGCGGCGCCGCCGTCCTCCGCCGGCCGGCGCCAGTCCAGTTCCAATTCGGTGGCCTCGATGTCCTCGGCCTCCAGTTCGCGCGGGATGCCCGGCACCGTGATGCGCGGGGCTGCGGTCCAGGAGACGTTGACGGTGTAGCGCAGGTAGCCCACGCCCAGGGTCTGCAGGTTGGTGTCGGCGTCGTACCACATCTCGCCGTTGGGCTGCACCGTGAGCCAGAAGTCGACCTTGCGCCGGTCGGTGCTGTCGGAGCCGTCCTGGTTGACGCGCACGGCGCCCTTGACCTGGAAGCGGGCATTGGCCTTGGGTCGGTAGTCCGCGGGCAGCAGCAGCTGGGCCGCGCGGGTGCTGCCGTTGGCGTAGTAGTGGACGGGCGAGCGGGTGCAGCCGAAGGAGCCGGAGACGGCGTTGCCGCGGCGCTCCAGTTCCCAGCTGCTGCCCCGGTTGACCTGCTGGTTGAGGTAGACGCCGGAATCCTCGGTGTTGCCGGGCTGCGCCGGTGTCGTCAGGGCCTCGTTGGACTGCCATTTGAGGGCGGTCACGCTGTAGCTGACGTAGCCCAGGTGGTCGACCTTGCTGTTGTTGACGTAGCGCATCTCGCCGTTGGTGCCGATGGTCAGGTCGAAGGACGCGGCCGGGGCATTGGGCACGGGCGTGCGATCCTCGTTGACCTGGGTGCCGCCGGTCACGGTGCGGGGCACGGTGGCAGTGGGGCGGAAACCCGCAGGCAGCACGAACTGGGGCTGGGGGTTCTGGCGTGCGTAGTACTGGACGGGGGAGCGGGGGCTGCTGAAGTTGGCGGTGACGGTGGTGCCGGACTTGCTGACGGCCCAGCGCCCGTCGGGGTTGGTAACCAGGTTGCGGAAGTCGCCGTCGGCCGAGCCGGTGGTCGTGCCCGTGCCCGTGCCCCCCTCGTGCGCGGGTCCGGTCTCGGCCGGCATGGCCGGCGGGGTCACGGCGGCCACGGCCGGTGCGGCCTCCGAGAGTTCCACGTAGTCGCCGCGCACCCAGCCCTGGAAGGTGTCGCTGTAGCGGAGGCGGTACCAGACGGGTGTCGTGGCCGTCCGGCCGGTCACCGCGTACCACACGGAGGTGTCCGTGAGCAGGCGGTGGATGGCGAAGGCGGTCGATGGTCCTGTGCGCAGGTGCAGGCCCGTGACCCACGATCGCAGCCGCAGGTAGGACCGGGCCGCGACCGATGCCAGGAGACGGATGCCCGCGGGGCTGGCGGGTGCGACCAGGGTGCCGTCCGTTCCGAGCACCTTCACGGCGGACGCTGGCACCCAGCCCTCCCGGGCGGGCGCGGGGAGTCGGGTCGGCGGCACCTCGACCGCCAGGAACCCGGGTTGCCCATTCTGCCAGAGTACCCCCTTCACTTTATGAAAGACCGAGTCGAGCATGACCACCAGGGAGTTTGGACCCGTATTGGGCGTGGACTGGGTGTTGGTGTTCGCCTCGGCCACCGCCAGGGTCTTGTTCCCGCCGAGGCTCCCGTGGCCGGTGATGACACCCACAGGACGGCTGTAGAAATCCTCAACCCCGGTCCCGTAGGCCGACACCGCGTAGTAGTACAGCGTGCCCAGCGGGGTCGTTGGCTGGTCCGTCCAGGAGGTGGTGCCGGCCTTCACCCGGTGGACCTCGGTCAGGTTCTCCGGACTGGTTCCCCGCCAGATCCCGTAGCCTGTCACTGTGTTGCCTGCCGGTGCGTCCCAGGTTAATGTCACGCTCTCTTCCATCACTGTCGCTTGGGGCGGATCCGGGATGACCGGCACCCCGGTCGCGCCTCCGTACGGCCAGACTACGTCGTCTCGCACCCAGCCGGTCAGGGGACGGTCGTTCGCATCACGATATTGGATCAGCCACCAGCGCCGTTCCGCCAGGGGCACGTCTGTGCCCGCGTCCCAATAGCCCAGCACGGCGCCACACTGACCGGTGGCCAGGCGGCCGGCGGCACTGGCCTGCAACGAAGGCCAGGCACGGACATTGACGGCAGTGTTCCGGGGCGTCGCAAAGTGCGGGCGAGCCTGGACTTCCGGCATCGTGGTCGGGACATCCTCCTCGATATGCACCCATTGCGCGTCTTGGCCTTGGTATTGAAAGGTACGAGCAACCCATCCGGCAGCGTTGGTGCTGTACTGGATCCGGTACCAGTCAGGGTCTTTGCTTTCGCTGGGATGTTGATCCAACACTACATGGCAACCCAATTGGTTGCCTGCGATAGATCCCAGGCTGTTGGTCTTAGCCTTCCGCGCGGTGTCGTCCAGCAAAATCCGGTTGTTCGGGGTGCTGCCAGCCTGGAATATCTCCCGATACACCGGAATGGTGAAGAAGGCATCTCGCGGACTCAGCAGCCTGCGGGAACCTTCGGGGAAGGAGTCCTTTGTGATGGCGGGGACAGAAACATCGGGTGGCAGGAAGTAGGCGAAGTTCAGGCAGCCGTCGATCCGGGAGTAGTGCTTCGTGATCTCCTCGCTTCTGCGTTTGCTGTCCTTGGCAGGAATGTATTCCTCCGTCACAATGCCATCCTTCTTGGTGCCCTTCGCCCCGAAGGCCCTGAGGTGCACGTGCAGGTGGAAATTGCCGGCGGTGTCGGTGCCGGTATCGCCCGAGGTGCCGATTGCGCCGCCCTTGGCCACGGAGTCGCCCACCTTGAGGCTCACTACAGTGGATTGCAGGTGCGCGTAGGTGTGCTCAAAGCCGGCGCCGTTGGCCGGATCCGTGCAGGAGCGGATGGTGACGTGGTTGCCGAGAAGTTGCTCGCGCGTTGATGCCTGCCGCCAGTTGTTCACCACCTTGACCACCACGCCGCTGTACATGGCCTTGACGGCGGTGCCGACCCCGCAAAGAAAGTCAATTCCCTGGTGACCGGAGTAGTAATCGTAGTATTCTCCCGAGGTGGCGTCGTTGAAGGTGTTGTGGACAGCTTCGTCAACGGGCCGGCGCAACCGCCGGTTGTCGGCGGTGTCGGCCCCATGGGCAGCATCGGCCCCGGTGTAAACACTCAGGCCGTGATGGGTACTGATAACGGTCATATCGGATCTCCTTGTGGTGGCCCGGGCAGCACTGTCCGGGTCTGGATGTGGTCCCCAAAACGGGAACGGCCCCAGTCTGGCTCCGGTTCGGGGCCCGGGCCATAGCCACCGCGTGTCCTTCGCGTACCCCCTTCTAGTTTGAGTACCATGGGAGCTGCCTTCACCTATCGGAGTACCGCCCATGCCCGGCTGCCCGCGTTGCCTGTCCTGCCGGCCCTGCTGCTGGCCATGGCGGTCCTGTCGGGCTGTCTGGCGCGCCCGTTCCGCGGCCCGCCACCGGACGGCGGCAGAGCCGCGGTGCCGATGCCCACATCGACCCCACGGCCGGTGCCTGCCTTCACCCCCACGGCCACGCCCCGGTCCACCGCAACAGCCACGCCGACCCCCTCCCTGACAGTGTCCGGGGCCTACGACAACCTGGCGGTGCATGCGGATGGTCGCTATGCCCTGCAGCTGTCCGGGACGCGGGTGGCGGCCAGCTTCTCCACCGCCCGTTCCCCGGTGGAGCACTGGGTGCGGCGGACGGTGCCGCAGCCCCTGTTCACGGTCCCGGAGCCGTTCCGGCCGTCGCATCCCATCCTGCGCACGGTGGAGGGTCGGCCGGTGCACGCCGACGGCACCCTAGACCCGGCGCGGTCAGTTCCCCACCGTTTCCTGCTGCGGGTGGACCCCAATGGTGGGGTGTACTACGTGGACGATGCCCGGGTGGAGGGCGCGGACCATCTGGCCTACGTGTTGCGCACGGTTTGGGACACCGCGCCGCCGCCGCCGGCAGCGCCCACCTTTACGCCTACCGTCACCTCCACGCCCACTGCCACCTCCACACCCACCTTTACGCCTACCGTTACCTCCACACCCACCTTTACGCCTACGCCCACCTTCACGCCGGTTTCGTCGCCCACACCCTCCCTGACGCGCTCCGGGATCTACGACAACCGGGCGGAGCACGCGGACGGTCGCTACGCCCTGCAGCTGTCCGGGGCGCGGGTGGCGGCCACCTTCTCCACCGTTCGTTCTCCCGTGCAGCACTGGGCAAAGGAGGTGACTGCACCCCTGTTCATCGTCCCGGAGCCGTTCCGGCCACCGTATTCCGTCCTGCGCACCGCGGTGGGCATGCCGGTGCTTGCCGACGACGGTCCGGATCCGGACCACCCCGAGCCCCGCCGCTTCCTGCTGCGGGTGGAGCCCGATGGGGCCGTGCACTACGTGGACGACGACCATGTGGAAGGCGTGGGATACCTGGCCTACAGCCTGGATACGGTCTGGGGCACGACTCCGGCCGCCAATGACCGCGCCGTACTGGAGATCCTGGACCGCCACTGGTTCGGCAAGACCCTCCTGTCCGCAGAGCCACCCCCTGTGCAGTTCGAGGTCCCCGAACAAACCATCGTGGACGCGTGGGGGGACGAGAAATTGGTGCCTGCCTACCTGGCCGGTGCCTTCGTGACCCTGGATGGGGCGGGACGCGTGACGGCACTCGGTGCGCCCCGCTATTCCCTCAACGGGATGCTCCTGCCGGAACTGGGACAGCTTCACCGATTGGAACAGCTGGACCTGGGCTATTTCCAGCCCCTGTCAGTCAAGTGGCGGAATGGCCGGTACGCATCCCACGCCAAACGACGAATCGAGTGTGAGCTGAGACGGGTGCGTTGCATTGGGATCCCGTTATTTCTGCAGAGGGACATGACGGAGAAGGACAGTCTGCAGACCTTGGAGTGGGTATTGAAGTGGTTGGACAGGGAGGATGTGCCGGGTCACTTGGTGTGGCCGGAAGTGGGTCATCTGACCGGTGCGATCCCGCCTCAATTGGGGCAGTTGGACCGCCTTCGCCACCTGGACTTGGCGGGACACCTGTTGACGGGGCCCCTGCCCCCCGCCATCGGGCGCCTGGTCAACCTGGAGTATTTGGATCTGCGCGACAACTGGCTGACCGGGTCCCTGTCCCCCGCCATCGGGCGCCTGGTCAACCTGAAACATTTGGACCTGAGCTACAACTGGCTGTCCGCTCCCCTGTCTCCGGCCATCGGGCACCTAGCCAACCTGGAGCACCTGGACCTGCGTGAAAACTGGCTGACGGGCCCCCTGCCGCCCGAATGGGGCCGACTTGCCAGTTTGCAGAACCTCGATCTGCACGACAATCAGCTGACGGGTCCGCTGCCGCCCGAATGGGGCCAACTTGCCAGTTTGCAGAACCTCGACCTGTACGGCAACCGGTTGACGGGCCCTCTGCCTGCCGAATGGGGCCAACTCACCAACCTGCAGGATCTCAACCTGTTCGTCAACGGGTTGACGGGTCCGCTGCCGCCCGAATGGGGCCAACTTGTCAACCTGCAGGAACTCGGCCTGTCCTACAACGGGCTGACGGGTCCGCTGCCGCCCGAATGGGGCCAACTTGCCAACCTGCAGGAACTCCATCTCGGCAACAACCCGTTGATGGGTCCGCTGCCATCCGAATGGGGCCAACTTGCCAGCCTGCAGTGGCTTGACCTGTCTCTCCATACGCGCCCACCTCCGGGCCCTTCCGGCAACCGGTTGACGGGTCCGCTGCCGCCCGAATGGGGCCAACTCGCCAGCCTGCAGATACTCTA
>VXOZ01000017.1 GCA_009839775.1 Chloroflexota bacterium
TGACAAAGAGGGGAAGCAACTTTGGGGGGTCGGAGTGGCCGGTAGATGGCATTGTCTTCGAGATGTGGCTTTGGCCTGCCCATGAAGAAGCGACCGACGCCCTAAGCAAGCAACATGGAGCGATAGGGCGCCAGGACGCGAGGAGTGTCCTAACTCAATCCTCGGCCCCGTATAGGATCCGATTGACGTGTCCGCGGGCTTGCAACTCAGTTATCAGTTGCTCCTGCGTGCCGTCCCCTTTCAACTGGTTGCAGGCATGACACAGGAGCTGATAGTTGGCAATTTCGTCGCTTCCGCCTTTTGAGCTTGGGATGACATGGTCAATCGTTAGATTTCTCGACTGGAAGTAGTGGTCGCATCCGGCACAGTACCCGCCCTGCCTTTGGTACAGGATGGCGTGATTCACCCGTTTCCGTGTGCTTTTGTTCTGCCCCCTTGTGGCTTCGCTCGCTGCGTAGTTTGCTAGGAGCCGAAGTCCCGGGGGCACTGCTTGCGGAGCCAGTTCCATCCTTACGTCGACCTTGCCGGGTAATCGGCGAGACTGGTTGAGAGTGAGACGTCCGGAATGATCCATGTCGAAACTGGCCTTCACCTCGATTCGTTCCGGCAGGCGGCCTCTCTTATCGGCCAACTCGTATGCCTCCGCCGTGACTGCACGTACTAGTGAATTCAGATCGTTCACGTCCTCAAGCTCCTCTGCGCCGCTTTGCTTGACCGCATCACGCCCCATCTCCTCCGGCTATCCCCTGGCCTCAATCACGACGCGACCGCCACGCTCGACTTCAATGTTCAAGCTGTGCTGATCGAGCAGCAGCATACCCACGAGCGGGGTGCTGCCCGTTGCGTCGGCCTTGATATGCCTCGGTTGGCCGTCCCACAGAACCGTGACGTCGTGGACGTCGAAGGTCACTTCATCGGCGCAGGTTGCAAACCTACGCTACCCAATCGTTGGCCAGGAGTGCCCGGCCTATGTAGGCGAAGGGCAGCCCTAACTCCGTCACCAACGCAGTCGGCAAGGTCAAGAAGCCGCTGTAGCCGGTGTCAATGACGGCCTCAATGTCTTTGGTTTGGCCTGAGGGGCCTTGCAATGAAAGTGACACCACCGCCTCATAGGCGTCGTTCACGACCCCCCTCGATCACCCCGTCCTCCGCAGAGAACCTGCACCGAAGCTGCGCAGCGCGCGGTACCCTACCCGCTCACACAGGATATTGACAGCGCCGGGATGCGTCTCCCTCAGACGGTCCACCGCAGCAATCTCGCCGTCGGCGACTGCCCAGCTTTCGCTGTCCACATCGATGGCGACGACTTCCCCGTGGTGGTCGGCTTCGACCTGCCGGCGGATATCCCGCTCGTATAACTCCTTGCCAAGGCGGGCCGTCTCTTCGCGTGGGCGGCGTGGGCTCGCCACGACTGCCTCTCCATGTGTCTGCGCGGAGTTTTCTGTGTCTCTCATTGGTAGCACTTCTTTAGGCATTGCTTGCACTGATCACATTTTACTGCTTCGCCGTGGCTACCGGCAATAGAACCACGCCTGTTGCTCCTTTTCCCTGCGAATTGACGTATTTCCGTATTTACGCTATTCTCAGCCTGGACCACCATTTTGCGGAGAGAAGCGCTATGCAAACCAAGAAGAAGAGACTCACACTGGACCTCGACCCTCCGGTGCAGCGGCGTCTGAAGGCGGTGGCCGCGCTCAAGGGCATCAGCATGAGACGGTATTGCCAGGCCGCCATCGACAAGGAGCTCGCGCGAGACGAGGCCAACGGCGCGTTCGCCGGCAGCTTCAACATCGAGAGTCTCGTCGCCCTGCAAGAGGAGGCGTTTGGCGACAAGGTGCTGCCGGCAGACGGGGCTGAGTTGATACGGGAGGCGCGCGAGTCCAGGAGCAGCTCTTGAACGGTTACGTTGTCGTGGACGCGAGCCTGGCGTGCAAGTGGCTGGTAAAGGAGATACACACCGCCGAGGCCAACGCGCTTGGCCGCTTGTGGAACAGTCAGGGAACCCGCATCGCGGCGCCGTACCTGCTGCCTGTGGAAGTGACCAATGCCCTCCACCAAAGGGTGCGGCGGGGCGAGTTGACGTTGCCGGCGGCGACACAGCGTATGGAGAGCCTGCTGTCAGCGGGCCTTGAATTATATCAGCCGCCGCGCCTTTACGGCAGGGCCTTGGAACTGGCAAGCCAGCTTAGACAAGGCGCAGCCTATGATGCCCACTACCTGGCTCTCGCTGAGGCGCTCGGCTGCGAATTGTGGACCGCCGATGAAAAATTCTACCGGGCGGCAAGTCCGGTTGTCCGGCGTGTCCGTTGGGTGGGAGAGCCCGCCGCCCAAGGTTAGCCGGAAGCCTCTGTACGGGGCGGGAAAACTACCCCGCTTCTTTCCTCCATGATGTCCAAGTCGGCCTTTTGCAGCCCTGAGCGCAGGTCTATCATTGTCCCAAGAATCGTTCCAAACGACGTATATCGAAGGCACGCGTTTGACGCTGGAGGCGGCGGGTCTGCTGACAGGCCGTGACGTGCCGGGAGCGGATGCCGACGACGCCAGCAAGGTGCTCAATTTCCGTGAAGCGTTCGCGTTCGTCAGCGTCCTTTTGAACAACGCGACCTTAGGGCCCTGGTGGAAAAGGGCTTGCTCCAGCGTCGGGCAGGCACGAACCGGCTGGAGTACGTGCTGGCGAGTAGTTCCCGCTGAACTTGCGACAAACTTGCGCCACAACTTGCGACAGCGTTGCGACGCCAAGTCGCGTTAACCGAGCGCGGGCGGGCCGGTTTGGGATTGATCACTTTGGATCACTTAGGCGCCCGGACTGAAGGTGGCGGGCGAAGAAAAACCACAACTGGCGCAGGTTCCGCGCACGTCCCGTGCGAACCCGCGCTACCGGATTTTACGCGATGCGTGCGCGGGAATGACGGCAAAATGTCCACAGCCTAGTCTCTGCCGCTTTCCTCAGAGGCGGCGCCATGCGGCGGTTCCTCGTCCAGCAGCCCGCTGCGCACGGCCCAGACCACCATCTCTTGAATTGAGTTTGCCCCCAGCTTATCCCGGATACCGTAGATTGCGTTGCGGATTGTCAGCGGCCGGTTGCCTCGTACTTCGGCTATTTGCGCATAGGAGAGCCCACGGGCATAGAGGGTCAGAATCTCTCGTTCTCGATCAGTGAGGCCATCAGATGGGGTAATCTCGCTCTTCTGCGCATTCGCGTGAATACTATGGAGAACCTGGCGGGTCAATTCTCCAGGGATAGTGAATTCACCTTCCGCAACATCCCGGATCGCGGCGAGTAGCTGCTCTTTGCCGGAAAACTTCTGCAGATATCCGGTAGCGCCAGCGTCAACCGCTGCAATGACGGCGTCTTCGTCGGTCGAGGCGGTCAAAATGAGCACACGTGTGTTGGGAGCGGCTTCCCTGATTTCCCGGCAGGCGTCGATACCGTCTTTATCCGGCATCATCACATCCATAATGACCACGTCCGGCCTAAGCGACCGGGCGATAGCCACCGCCTCCAAGCCGTTTTGCGCCTGCCCCACTACTTCGAAGGCTCCAGAACGCTCTAGGAGTTCCTTCAGACCATCCCTCATAATCGAGTGATCGTCAACGATCATAACTCTGGGTGTCTGGGCAATTGACAAGGCACAAGACTCCTTAGTTGAAACTGCACTCGATAACACATGACACCGTTGTTCCCTGTCCGGAGTTGCCTGAATTTACTTCGAGCCTACCGCCCATCCGCTCGGCCTCGGCTTGCATATTCTTAAAGCCGTGACCGCGACTTGCGTAGTCTTCCGGCAGACCGATGCCGTCATCGGATACGGAGAGACGTATGCCTGCCGCGTGAAAGTCAAGTTGAACGACAACCTGGCTGGCGCGCGCGTGTCGAAAGGCGTTTGTCAGAGCGTTGTGTGCTATTGAAAATAGCATGCTGCGGGTAGCCGTGGATATGTGCGGTTCGATGCCGTTTTGCACCATCTTAGCCGGAATTGACGTGATAGTCGTAAAGGTGTCCGCATGTGTCTTCAAGACCTGCCCCAGTTTCTTGCCCTCGAGAATGTGCCCAATGTCGATGGGATGCCTTAGTTCCCACATAACCGATTTGGAGAGACGGTATGTGGCGTTGAGTTTCTCAATTAACTCCTGGCTCGTGTTCTCCGCCATTTCTGTCGCAGTTTCAATGCCTATGCCAATCATGTAAGCAGACTGAGCGGTGGTGTCATGAATTCTCTGAGAAAGCTCAATTCGCTCTTGATGCAGTTCCCGCTCCCGCCTGACCGCTTCTTGCCTCCTAATTCTCTCAAAGCGCGCAACAAGGTTGACGGATGCTACAACCGCGTACATGACCACTATTCTGGCGAACAACGCTTTGTCATCTCTTGCCTCCAGGTCGAGGCCATCCCCTACGTTGAGGCTTACCAGAACGTAGATCAGGGCCACCATTGTTACCCAGGTGAAGCTAAGCCGGAATGAGCTAAAGAAGATCGCGAACCAGGTGAGAGCGGGATAGTACAGCAGGTAAAAGAAATAGTGGACAAACCCCCCCGCAGCAATCATGCCGACGGTTACGAGGAGTACATCAATTGCGCTGAGCGCAAGCATCCAACGCAACGTAATGGTCCGGCCCGTCAGTAGGCTGTAGTGGACGTACCCATTGAACGCAATGAGCACGGCGATGCACAGCCCATACATGGAGTATGTGAAGTAGCTAAAGACGGGGCGGTAAATCAGCAAGATGATGCATGCAAGGCAGATAAACCAGCGGCCCCAAACAAAGATTGTCGCGGGGTACCGCAGCTCTTCCGGCGTGGTCGAATCACGGTTTTGATCGCGTCCAATCAACGCGTCCGTTGCTACAGACAGTAGACCTTGTGCACCATTCATCTAGCTCAATTCCATAGGTGAGAGGAAGTCCGCGGTCAAAGCGATGTTGAACGCAAGGGTGGAATTCCCTTCTTGTCAAACGCTGACACTGCAAGATTCAGGTAGCCGGCTGTCCCCAGCGGAGTTTCCTATGTCCTGACTGCAGTATCTCCTATTGACGAATAGCGGAGAGGATTGCTCTTGTCAAGCAAACTGAATAATTCGTGTTTGCTTGGCGCCAATTCTTCTCAAGCCGAATGCGCCTTCCAACCTCAGTCCACTATGGAATGCCGGAGCATTCTGCCGCACGTTCATGCCCAGATCCGCGTAGTCACTTGGGCGTATCGTACTTGCTACCCAGCCATTCTGTGCATAGAGTCACCACGTTGGTATTGACTTGATTGTATGCCCAAATCACTCCACCTCATGGCGAAGGAATTTCCAAAGCATTGGCTATTCCATTGGTTGTCGTCAGCGCTTTCTTCGTCTGAATGGCTATCGTGCAAAGTGTTCATCCAAACAGTCTCCGTTAGGCCGGTTAGTCAGTCCCTCAAGTATATGAGCTATCGGAAATCACTGTTTCCGGAATCACTTGACGACTCTATCAGGTGACTTTGACTCTTGTTTTAGGCTGTGCCATGCAGCGGTCTTTGGCACTCTGCCTCAATGCCGGCGAAGGCTGTAAGCGGTTAGATCGCTGTTGAGTGTAATTGCCGGCTGCCACGACGGGCAGTGCCCGGCACCCAAGCGATGGGTTGCAGTCTTCACTGCCAGCAACAAGGAAAGGGTCGGCCCGGCTACCCGGCTTGATGAACGAATCCCATCCCCACCAACTTCAGAGCACTCTACTCTCACTCCAAATTTGTGTACATTCCCTGCAAGAGTCAGAATACTGTCAAGTTTGCCCAAGGGGTTGCCAAGGGACCGACAGCAGAGTCGCCTGAAAGTGTGATCAAATGACTTCGCATTGTCTTCTATAGGAGCCAGTCTTGGCGCTGGAGATGCACTGGCTACGCTGTCTCAACTCTTCCTTGGGTCACCGCCACGCCGATCGTGTTCGGCCCAAGGTGCGTGCCTAGAACCGGGCCAAATCTGGAGTGGACAAAGTTCTCTGGCGGCACCAAGTCTGCCAGACTTGCGCCTATCCTAAGAGCGTTCTCCCGGCCGGTACTATAGCTGACTTGAATGTGGCTGATGGGCGCCAACCTGTGCACATAGTCAACAATGCGCGCGTGGGCGCGCCTGCGGCTGCGGGGACGCTCCAAAGGATGAGCCTCACCATCACGAATCGTGATTATGGGCTTGAAGTTGAGCACACTGCCTAAGAACGCTTGCGCCTTGCCGATGCGCCCGCCCTTTTCCAGGTACTTGAGCGTATCAACCAGCACAAAGCCATGGTTGTTACCAATTGAATCGCGCACGCGTGCGGCCAGTTCGTGACGCGCAGTCATCTCTCCGGCCCACCGCGATGCATTCAACGCCAGCAGACCCTGGGCGCCGCCGGCAAGTTGTGAATCCACGATTTGAATTCGTTCCGTGTTGCCCAGAGATGCCTTGGCCTGTGTAGCGGAATTCAGCGTACCGCTCAACTTGGAGCTCACATGCACTGAGACGATGGAGTGGCCCTCGTCCAGCAAGCGCTGATAAACCTCTTGGAAGTCGGCGACGGTTGGCTGTGAAGTGGTCGGCAAGGATTGCGCCTTGACGAGTCTGGCGTAGAATTCGTCGGCATCTATGTCCACGCCGTCCCGATAGGTCTTGCCGTCTATGACAACGTAGAGAGGTACGACCGAAATGTCATGCGCCTGCGCGACGGAGGTAGGCAGGTCGGCAACACTGTCAGTGACAATTCGAATTGCCATGCTATAGCCGAGTGTCTTTCGTACGGGAATAATTGAGCATGAGACTTACATTGCTTCACCTCAAAGCTAGAGAAGGCCCGGTCACATGCATGACGCTACGATCGCGCCATGCGGTAGCCCACGCGCGGTTCGGTGAAAATGTACTTTGGGTTACTGGCGTCATCCCCTAGCTTTTGGCGCAGGTACTTTACGTAGGTGCGCAATAGTTGGGAGTCGCCTTCGTAGGTGGGCCCCCAAACCCTTTGCAGCAAATGGTCGTGTGTTAAGACGCGACCGGCGTTGTTGGAGAGTTCCGTGAGCAAATCGTATTCGGTAGCAGTCAACTTTATCGGACGGCCGTCTACCGTCACTCTTCGTTCTGCGAAGTTTATGCGGAGATCACGCAGCAGATAGGATTCCTCATGTTCATCTTTGGCTTGCGCTGACTGACCGCGCAGCGCCACACGTATTCTCGCTACCAACTCATTTGCAGAAAAAGGCTTGACAATGTAGTCGGCCGCTCCCATTTCAAAGGCTTTTGCAATGTCCTGGTCCTGGTCGCGCTCCGACAAGAAGATTACTGGCGCATCGGTGTTCTCGGCGATGCGGTTGATTAAGGCAAAGCCGTCCGTTCGCGGCATAATCGCGCCCAAAAGAACGAGGTCGGGCTCCTCCGCCGAGAGCAGTCTATCTGCCTCCGCCGGGTCACCGGTGCCAAACGATGTGTAGCCTGCTTCCACGAGCGCGTTTCGCACGTATCGCAGCGTCTGAATGTCGTCATCGACGGTGAGGACGG
>VXOZ01000264.1 GCA_009839775.1 Chloroflexota bacterium
CCGCAAGCAGAGCCCGGTAACCCTGTGGCCGTATGAGAATGCCGACGTGTACGCCCAGATGGCGGAACTCAGCGATGGCGCTCAGCAGATTGTGAAGCAATCTGAGGTCAACGGCGCTTGGAGCCAGGGCTGGAAGGACATCGAGGACGGCGTCCGCACCATCCAAGAGGTGCAGGAAGAGCTGCAGCAAGTGGCCACGATTGCCCTGGAAGAGGGCGGCTGCATCTGCTAAGTTGCCGTTTGCGCTTTAGGCTGAAATTTGGTAGGGGCACGATATATCGTGCCCCTACTGTTTTGTTGTCAACATTGGTTGGGCGCAGGTTGAAAACGGGCTCTTTGTTTTTTTGGCCTATTTTCTGTACGTGGCCCTGCCCTTGGTGTTTAGTCCCATGTTTCCACTTTTGTTCATTCCAAGTAGTAGGGGCACGACATGTCGTGCCCCTACTGCGGAGAGAGCGTTCGCATAGGAGTGAGGGAATCCCTGCGACAGCAAATGTTGGCGAGGACAAGCCCCCTGCGCTGCGATGATCGGATGTGATCGTATGTGCGCCATATGCACGCGTGCGGTACTATCTCCCATGGAAGATGGCAGAGTAGAGCGCCTGTTAGCACAGACGAATACAGACGTAATGGACATATACTTTCCTCAAGAAAGGATCATGGAGGCCCATGGCAGTTAACGTTGGACTGGTAGGCGTGGAGCAGCATGTGCCGCATGTGTTTGCGGGCATCGACGAGTCGGATGAGATCGAGCTAGTGGCGGTGGCCCGGGCGGGCGCGCGTGCGGAGGAACTGAAGGGCAAGTACGGCGCGCGCATCTATGACGACCACGCGACAATGTTTGCCCAGGAGAGACTCGACGTGGTAGCGGTCTGCCTGATTCCGGTCGATCAGGGCCGGGTCGTGATCGACGCGCTTGAGGCCGGCTTGCACGTCACGGCGGACAAACCGCTGATGATTGCACAGGAAGAGCTCGACGCCACTGCAGCGCTGGTGCGGCAGCATCCAGACTGCAAAGTAGGGCAACTCTTCACGCTGCGCGGAAGTCCCGGCTACGCCAAGCTGCGTGAGATCGTCCGTGGCGGCGGCATCGGCGACGTCGTGCAGAGCTACGGCTTGCGTTCCGCCCTGGAGAAACGCGCACAGCGTGCGCCTTGGTTTTTTGATGAACGTCTCTCCGGCGGACCAATTCCCGATCTGCTCATCCACGATATCGACGCCCTCCGCTGGATTACGGGGCTTGAATACACCCACGTGCTGGCGCGCGAGTCCAACTTCGCCCGGCCTGACGATCCCTACTACCGCAACGCCGGACAACTCTTCTTCCTGCAAGAGCAAAACGCTACGGCCATTATGGAGCACCATCGTCTGGTGAGCCCGGCCTTTGCCGGCATGGATTGCCGCATGAAGGTCGTGGGCACGGACGGACAGGTGGAGATCACCGCGAAGGGTGAGGTGATTCTCTACAACAGCGATCACGCGGGGCAGGTGACGGACCTTCCGACCCTGCAGAACGTATTTGCTGATTTCACGATCAAGGCGTGCTCCGGTCAGGAGCCGCTGGTGGATACGGCCAGCGCCCTGCAATCCATGCAAGTTGCGCTGACGGCCAAGGCAGCCGCGGAGGCGGATACGCTGGTGGCAATTCCGCAAATCTGATTGAAGGCTCGCCCACATTTCTTGGCAAAATCAAGCGAATTTTTTTGTTGTGTGGGAGGTGAGCGGGAGAACAAGATGGCCTTCGACAGGCTCAGGCCGAACGGATAGGCGGCATTCTTCGTTCGAGGTGGGTGGGCTTTGCGAAGTTCAAATCGAACCGTGATCGGAGTGACTGGGCGTATGAGCATGCAGAATAGTGGTTATCGCTAGAGGCGTGAAATCACGGGCTCTGGGTGGCGTGTCTCTTACCGCCAATGTGTGTATAATTCAATAAATCAATCTGGAGAGGAGCGTGACATGGCAATCAAAAGTCCTGCGGATGTCAGCTTGGCGGTGAATGGTGGCACGGCGGTGCGGAGCGCGGACAATCCGCTGCCGCAAGTCTTTCCGCGCTATGTGCCGGAGAGCGCCTACGACAACGTGCGCGCAGTGCTGGATGGCGGCGTTGCGAGCAACCTGATCGGCCAGTTCGAGGAAGCGTTTGCCGAGGCTACCGGCACGAAGTATTGCGTTTCTATTTCAAACTGTACGGCTGCGCTGCACTCGCTTTACGCCGGCTTGGGCGTCGGACCGGGTGACGAAGTCGTTGTGAGTCCCATTACCGACTTTGGCACGATAGCGGGTATTGTCGCGCAGGGTGCAATCCCAATCTTCCCCGACGTGGACGTGCGCACGGGGAACGTCAATGCCGAGACCATCGCGAAAGTGCTTTCACCGCGTACGGCGGCCATCGTCGCTGTGCACTTCTACGGTCTGCTCTGCCCGATGGAAGAGATCGTAGCGCTGGGTCGGAGCAAGGGAATCACCGTCGTGGAGGATGTCTGCCAGGCGCCGCTGGCGAACTACTCGGGGCCGACCGTGAAAGGCAAGTCGGGCTCGCTGGGCGACGTTGGCGGATTTTCGTTCGACGCAGAAAAGCACCTCACGGCGGACCACGGCGGGGCTGTTACCACGGATAGTGAGGAAGTCGCCGCTCGAGTACGAAGCTTTGCGCTCTCGCGGGGCGCCGTAATGCACGAGGGCTATGGTCGCAAGCACGAATCGTTCGGCCTGAATTATCGTTTCGGTCAGTTCCAGGCGGGCTTGGCATTGGCCGAATTGGGCGTGCTCGAGGAGCAAAACGAGCGGCGGCGGCAAGGTGCGGCGCACCTTAGCTCGCTGATAGACGAAATTGACGGCCTCACACCGCCGTACATCCCGCCCGGCAGCGACCACATCTACTGGCTCTATCACGTACGTGTTGACCGTGACCAGTTCAGTTGCTCCCCTTGGGACTTTGTCGAGGCACTAAAGGCCGAAGGCCTGGGCGCCAACGCCGGTGTCGCACCCTATTACCTTGTGCCCGATAGCCATGTGTTCATGCAAGACAAGGCGCACGTGGCGGGCAAATCCGGCTGGCCGTGGGACCATCCGATGAATGAGTTTGCCAAAGACATCGAATACAGCGTGGACATGTGCCCTGTGGCCAAGGAGCACGTGGATACCACCATCCGCTGGGGCTGGACCGATAAGCACGCCGCCGAGGACATTGAGGACATGGCCACGATGTTCCAGAAAGTGGCGGAGTACTATCGGGTGTAGGTCTGTTCGCCTGAATCGCAGGCTCAAGGGTGGCGGCACGCAAAGAAGTGTTTCCCATCTTGAGTGAACGATAGCATTGTGTAAGATATGGAGCGCAGGCTTCTAGCCTGCGCTCTAGTCTATTCTGGGTAATGGCGCTGCGCTCAAGCCGCAACTGAAGTCTGTGGAAGTCCGTGTTCTTGGATTAGCCGTTGGAGACCTTTCCTGCCTAGGCCGGTCTGCCTAATGCTTAGAATGCGATGTAGCAAGAATTCTGGCAGTGGTCTGCTACGTTTTGGCACAATGGCCCAGACTGTCTGTTGACGTGCGGGATCATACTTGGTGAGGGAGGCGCCGTGTCGGCTATCTCCCCTTAGTTCCCAGCCAACACGTCGCAGCAATTCAATGAGTTGAAGGCCGGTGACTGCAGGCAGATATCTTTGCGCCATGTCCTACGCGCCAATTGGGATGCGCTTTGGCTCCACGAGATGGGTATCAGGCAAGACGTGATACTCTTGCGTGGGCGCTGGCTGATCGGACGGATGCAAGGTAATGCCGTGCTCGGCAAAGAACCGTTCGCGTTCGCCAACGCTTTCCATGGTGTCAAGCGTCAGAACGAGTAGGTCTTCCAAACCTGTACGCACCTCGTCAAGGGTTTCGCCATAATGGGCGACACCCAATTCCTCACAGTCTCCAACCCACTGACCCTCTTCTTGAAAGAACCTCAAAGTAAGGATCACGTAGCCATCGGTCACTGCCCGTCTCCTTCACTACGGGGCCGACTTCTCCCGTCCCAACTATATTGGGAAACATCCAGTTCCACCGTCAGTAGCAATCACCAGAGAGATGGACACTAGTCTCTCATGAATGCGGTAGCAGGCTATAGTTCCAGCAGGCTGTCCGGCAATCGAATGATAAACAGTGTGAGTCACGCATGGCTTTGGCGTCGCGGCATCCGATTGTCAGTGCGGATGAGTTCCTCCATCAGGCGCGCTTTCAATTCCCGCTTCAGTCCCTGCGCGGCTCGGTCGTGCCACAAGTTTTGTAGCTGGCCGGGGTCTTGCCGCGTATCGAAGAGTTCGCCGTATTCCTGCTCGCCGTCGTCGCCGACGTAGACCGTGAGTTGGTGCGAGTCGGTGACAAGCGTGCGCAGGCGCAGGCCGATGTAATCCTCATCGTTCTCGATGACTATGGCGTCCTGCACCGAATCTGCCGCGCCGGTGAGCAGCGGCGTGAGCGAGCGGCCAGGCAGAGACGCCATCTGCCGCTCCGCCTCAGGCTGGGGCACGCCTTTCATGAAGGGCGGACCGTACTCCGGCGCGTCCTCTCCCGCCAGGTCGAGCAGCGTGGGCGGGATGTCCAGATGCGAGACCAGAGACTGCGAGACCTGTCCCGCCGGGAAGCCCGCCGGCCAGCGCCAGATGGACGGAATGTTCAGCATGCCGTCGAAGTGAAACGGCCCTTTGTTCAGCAGCCAGTGGTCGCCGAGCAGGTCGCCGTGGTCGGCGGTGAAGACGACAACCGTATTCTTTGCCAAGCCAAGTTCATCGAGGGCATCCAGCATGCGCCCCACCTGCTCGTCGATGAACGACACCATGCCGAAGGTGATCGCCGTGATCTCGCGCATGTGCTCATCCGGCATCTTGGTGGCGATGCGCCGGCCGGAGGTCCACTGGTCGGTCTCGTACATCAAGCGCATGTGCGGCGGCAGGTCGTCGAGTTCATTGTCGCGTCGTGTGGGTGCGGGAATTGAATCGCGGTCGTACATGGAAAACCAGGGATCCGGGGCGGCATAGGGATGATGGGGATCGGGGAACGAGGCCCACAGCATGAACGGCTGGTCCTGATTGGCGGCATCCTGCAAATACGCGATGCTGCGGTCGGCAATCCACGTGTTGTAGTGATATTCCGGCGGCACGTTGATGCGGTAGGACTGTTCCGCGCCGCTGGCGGCGGGCGTGGAGGCTTGGCGGTTCCAGTGGGGAAGCACGTCCGGATGCTCCCGCTCCAGCCACAGGTAGTGATTGTCGACGTTGCCGGGCCCGTGGCCGATGGTCAACTCTGTGCTTGCAAAGCCGTAGTAGGGTGTCGGCAGTGACGAAGTCTTCCGGTTGCTCCACATCCAGCGGGTCTCGGGAAAGTCGCGCGGATCAAGCGTTTCCGGGTCTACGCCGATGGGTTCGCCGGCCACGCGCACGTGGATCTTGCCGATGCTATGGGTGCGGTATCCCACATCGGCAAGGGTACCGGTGACGGTGGGAAAGGCGGGGTCGAGGTCGATGCCGTTGGTGCGTACGTTGTGGCCGCGCGGGGTGAGACCCGTGAGCAGTGTGGAGCGCGAAGGCATGCAGAGCGGATTATTGACATAAGCACGAGTCAGCAAAGCACCGCCGGCTGCCAGCCGGTCGAGATTGGGGGTCTGCAGGGGCGTGTCATCCCGCCAATCACGCCACGCGCAGCGCATGTTGTCGCCCCGCATCTGGTCAGTGAGGATGATGAGGAAATTCGGTCGTTCGCGCATGGGGTGCTCCTCTTATGCTATTCTTGCCGCTTTCGCCTTGTCCTGTCTTTGCTGGAATGTATGGAAACTGCCAGAACGTCGGCGTCTGCCTTTGCGTTAGAGATTTGCTCTGTTACAGAGTATACCTGTTGTAGGAAGAGGTACCGATTACCAATTATCTATAGGGCACTTCGCGACTACGCGAGCCTTCTGCGAAACCTGGGCTTTTTTCCCAAAGGCCCAACCATTGGATTCCGGCCCCGAATCATTCGATACTTCGTATCGAGTACGGGGCAGGCTTTTCGCCGGAATGACGGAGCGGTCAGAGATTTTGTATACAGCGCAAGACTTGGGCGATCGGAAAGCCCTCTCCTGGGGGAGAGGGTTTGGGTGAGGGCGACCACCCGTAAATCTTGCCATGCCCGGTAGGATGAGAGGGCTCGCTCAACATTGAAGCACTTGCATCCTGGGAATATAATTGCCGTATTACTCTTGATGGTGCGATTGGAATGTCCGCGACCGGTTTGCCGCATTGCAATTGCACCGAGTCCCAAATACAAGGATTGTGATCACCCATGAGTACCGAACGACGCGCCAGACTTGCCTTTATCGGCTGTGGTGGCTTTGCCACGGCCTCGATATTCCCCCAAATACCGCTTATTCCAGAGATTGACCTCGTTGCCGTGTGCGACATCGTAGAAGAGAAAGCGCAGCGCAACGCCCGCAACTTCGGCGCGCGCCGCGTGTACACCGACATGGAAAAGATGCTGGATACGGAGGAACTCGACGGAGTGTTTACCATCGGACCGGCTCCGCAGCAGTACCAGCTTGCGCCGGTGGTGCTCAATCGCGGCCTGCCGGTCTACACCGAAAAGCCGTCGGCCAATACGTCACCGGAGGCGAAGGAACTGGCCGAACTGGCCGAGTCGAACGGCACGTGGGGCCAGGTGGGCTTCATGAAGCGCTTTGCCGACGTGTACACCATCGCCAAGGAAGTCATTGCCCGTCCCGAATTTGGCGGCCTGCATGTGCTTAAGGTCAAGTTCGGCCAAGGAAAGTATCCGCAGATCTGGGGCATCGATTCCGCCAAACGGGCGTTTCTCATTGGACAGTGCGTGCATATCTTCGACCTGGTGCGGTTCTTCGGCGGTGACGTGCGCGCCGTAAATGCCCTCTACTATGAGGTCGGCCCGCAAAACTTCTCCTATCTCATCAACCTGGAGTTCGTGAACGGCACGGTTGGACACATGGACATCAACACGCTTGATTCCAAGGTGGGGACCCGCGACGTCATCGAGACGCTGGAACTCATCGGCATGGAGACCCACGTGGTCTGCGAGGATATGATGAAGGTCACGTACCAGCCCCACGAGCAGTGGACGGAGGCGGCGCCGGGCTTGGGACGCTACAACTACACGCTCGATCCCTCTTGGACGGGTCTTGGCAAGAGCCAGACGAACTTCGGCTACACCAATGAGGTGCGCCACTTTGCCCGCCGCTGCCTGGGTCTGGAAAACAGCGGCCCCGACCTCTGGGATAGTTACAAGTCGCTCACGTTTGGCGAGGCGGTGTACAAAAGCTCCCACGGCGGCGGCCGGGTGCTGGTGGAACAGTAGGCGCCATCGCTGGACAGAGTATTCTCGGCTTTGCAAAATTTGAAAGCCCTCTCCTGGGGGAGGGGGTTTGGGTGAGGGCGACCGATCGCCAGTGCTGCTATGCCCGGGCAACTGAG
>VXOZ01000214.1:0-2864 GCA_009839775.1 Chloroflexota bacterium
CGCATAGACGGAATGATCGTCTGAGCCGGCATAGACCACCCCTGCGCTCATTGTAAGGGGAGAGTTCACAGCGCTTCCGGTCCGGTACCGCCAGCGCAGATCGCCGGTGGCGGCGTCCAGCGTATATACATGGTAGTCATCAGACCCGACGGAGACCACACCGTTTTCCACCGCGGGGGATGACCATATCCCACTGCCGGTCCGATAGCGCCAAAGAAGTTCACCAATGCTCAGATCGCTGAATTCGGGCTCGGGCGATGTCTCGATTTTCGGGCGGAGTGCGCGATCAGAGGCTAACAGTGCGTAAACGTAACCGTCTACAGAACCGACGTACACCACGCCGTCCGCCACCGCCGGGGAGGAAAACACATTGCCGCCTGTCGGATAGCGCCATTGGCGCTCACCGGTCTCCGCATCGAGCGCGTATACGTAGCTATCAAACGAACCGACATAGACCACCCCGTCGGCTACTGCTGGCGAAGAATATACGCCCGCGCCCGTTTGCTGCCGCCACTGGAGCTTTCCGGTGTCCGCGTCCAACGCATACACAAAGGTATCAAGAGAGCCGATGTAGACTACGCCTTCCGCCACCGCCGGTGAGGAGCGGATCTCACCATCCGTCCGGTAGCGCCACAGAAGATTTCCGTTGGCGGCATCTAAGGCGTACACGTGTCTATCGAGCGAACCGGCATAGACCACGCCATGCGCTACGGTCGGAGTGGAGAACACGTCACCTTCCGTTCTATAGCGCCACAGGAGTTCGCCGGTATTGGCGTCCAGGGCGTACACGTATTCATCCCAGGCGCCGACGTAGACCACGCCATCAACCACCGTGGGGGAAGAGTTCATGATGCCGCCGGTCTGGTAGCGCCAAAGCATTTCGCCGTTCTCCGCGTCCAGCGCATACACGTAATTGTCATAGGAACTGACGTAGGCGATGCCGCCCACCACCGCAGGGCCGGTGTTAAGCACGTCTCCCGTTTGGAAGCGCCACAGCAACTCGCCGGTCATACTGTCGAAGGCGTAAGCAGTACCGTCTTGTGAGCCGACGTAGACCGCGCCGTAGCTGACAGCCACGGGAGAGGCAATGTTGCCGCCCGTTCGGTAGCGCCAGCGTAACTCGCCGCTGGCGGTATCAAGGGCGTACACATAGTCATCGTCCGAACCGACGGCAACCACGCCGTCTTCCACGGCAGGGGAACCCCACACCCCGGCGCCAGTCTTATAGCGCCACAGCAACTCACCAGGCTCACCGGCCACCAACGGAAGCGTGGACTCAGGGCTCGCCGTAGCCACTGGCAGAGGAACGTCAACCTCCTCCGGGTACGTGTAACAGCCAGCCATCCCCGCAGCAGCAATGACGAGGGTCAAGCATAGTAAGAAAGAGATGGTGAGTCTACGCATCTCAGTCGTTCTCCTACTTTCCACAAATCGCCTTAGTTCAACAGGAGAATTCAAAGTGACTGAAGCCAGCTCTTAGGGGATGGTCCTTTGCAGTTGCCAACGACAACTTGCTCTGACATCAACCCTTATGCCACAGTGGTGGCATTCTGGCGCAATGTTGTATCGGCCTTTCGGTCTTGGTTATTGGACCTCCAGCCTAAATATCAATCACCGCGCCGGTGTCGTCGCGGAGGTTCTTGAAGTAGTAGAAGCTGCGGGGCGGGTTGGCGGCGATGACGTCTTCATCCAGATCAACGCCCAGGCCGGGGCGTTCGGGCACGTGGAGGTAGCCGTCCTTGATCTGCCACGGCTCCTTGACCACCCGGTCGCGATAAGGCTGGCTGGAAACGTATTCCAGCGTGAGGTAGTTGGGCACGCTCATACCGATGTGCGCCGCGGCGGCGGTTGAAACCGGCCCCATGGGATTGTGCGGCGCCACGAGCACGTGGTGTACCTCGGCGAGCGCGGCAATCTTCTTCACCTCGGTGATACCGCCCGCGTGGCAGAGGTCGGGTTGGATGACGTCCACGTATTGGCCAGCAAGCAGGGGCGCGAATTGCCACTTGGTGAAGTAGCGCTCGCCGGTGGCCAGGTCGATGCCCAGCTCGCGGGCGGTCTCGCGCACGGGCCGAAACGCCTCGATGTTGTCCGGCGGCACCGGTTCCTCGAAGAACGTGATGCGGCTGTCCTTCACGGCGTGCAACTGGCGCACGGCCTGCGCCGGTCGGCTCCTGCCGTGGTTATCAATCATCAGATCCACGTCGCGCCCGACGGCCTGGCGCAAGATAGCGATACGTTCGCCCAGGAGCGCCGCGGCCTGATGGTCGCCCATGGGCTCATCGGTGGCCCACGCGCCGGTCTTCAAGGCGGTGAATCCGGCGCCCACGAGTTGCGCCGCTTCCCGCGCGATGCGATCGGCTTCATAGATGCCAACGTGCGTATACAGACGGATGCGGTCGCGGGCGGGCCCGCCGAGCAGGTGGTAAACCGGCGCGCCATAATGCTTGCCCTTGATGTCCCACAGGGCCTGGTCTATGCCTGAGATGGCGGTGTTGATGACTACGCCACCTTTCCAAAAGCCGTCCCTGTAGAGCGATTGCCAGAGCCGCTCGGTCTCCAATGGGTCTTTGCCGATGAGTGTCTCGCCAAGCTGCCCGATGCAGGTGCGCACCGTGGCGTCCTTGCCCTCCAGCGTCGCCTCGCCCCAGCCATAAAGCTCCGGCTCGTCGGTGGAGATCTTCACAAAGACCCAGTTGCGTGGCTCTCCCCACATGATGAAGGTGTCTACAGCGGTAATACGCATGGGTATGCTCCTTCTATTGGCAATGGGCATTGCCGAATTATCACTAATCCCAAAGTAGGGGCGGTTAGGGAAACCCCCCGACGCACTATATTAGGGTGATTGAGCATTTACACCGAAA
>VXOZ01000214.1:2874-7435 GCA_009839775.1 Chloroflexota bacterium
TGTTTATTTGTTTTGGTTATTTTCTTTCTTTTGACTTTGGTATTTTCATAATTATAAATAATCAAAAGGTTGGGGGGGTCCGCCAACCGCCCCTACGAACTATATGCGCTTCATTCCGCTATTCCCGCGAAAGCTCGCCCCCGCATGGGGACGCGAAATCCATCTTCACACTTTGTCTATGTGCCTAGGGACTTGGGGTAGGGTGTGGTCGCTACCATAAAGTACTCTCGTAGTTTTCCGCAGTCCATTTCACCCCTTAGGAGCAATACGGAAGAGAAAAGCCTGCACACAGTCTAGATTCCTCGCTTTCGCTCGGAATGACAGTCAAATCAGCATGTCCCTGGAGCGTCACATTACCTAGCGCAGAAAGTGCAATCATCTGCATGCCAACGCTCACTTCGCCGGAATGCTCACCCAATCACCCGAAATCGCCGCCGCCTTGGCATGCAGTGTCACCTCCATGGTGCGGAGTACCTCTTCGGCACTGGCGTAAGGCTCGCGGTCGTTGACCAGGGCATCGAGAAAGTCGCTGGTGGGGGTGTGTTGCAGCGGTGGGACTTCCAGATCAAACGGTGCCTTGTCGTCCAGCACCACGCGCACGCCGCCTTGCTTATTCGGGCCGGAGGCTTCCAAGGTGCCGGCCGTCGCAATCTCCGCCGTGCCACGCGTGCCGGTAATGTAGAGGCGGTAATCACCGTGGTACGGCGCAGCCTCAGGCGTGAGCCAGTCGGCGACGACGATGCCCTTCATGCCGCCGTCAAAGTCCATAAGCGCGTGGGCATGGTCGTAGAGCTGTGGCAGATCGGGAAAGCGCGTGTTGCCTTGCAGCGCCGCCACGCGCACCGGCTCCTGACCGGAGAACCACCGCAGCGAATCAAAGTAGTGCACACCCAGGTCCACCAGCACACCGCCGTTCTGCGCCGCATCGAGTTCCCAGGGATTGCGCGTTTCGGGACGCAGCCGATGCGGGCCAAAGCCGTACATGTGCACGATTTCGCCAAAATCACCGGCATCCACCCGCTCCTTCAAGGCCCGATGGGGCGCGGAGAAGCGCTGGCTGAGCATCATGGAGAGACGCGCCTTGCCCTTGCGGTGGGCCGTCCGCACCTGCTTGAGCTGTTCCATTTCCGTGAGCAGCGGCTTGTCGGCGATGGCGTGAATGCCCAGATCGAGACAGGCGGTCAACGCCCGGTATTTTGTGGAATTCGTAGTAACCACGCCAACCACCTGGGGCTGCTCTCTCTCGAGGAGTTGGCCGAAATCCGCGTACACCGGCACGCTGTGCTCGGCTTCCACTCTTTCGCGAACTGTGGGGTCGTCTTCCGCAATGCCGACCAGCGTGACCGCCTCGTTTTCATCCACGGCCCGGATGAACTCGCTGACGTGACCGTGCCGCATACCAATGACTGCTGCGCGCATAATGCTGTTCTCTCCTTTGACTCAAGCCTTCTCTTTGCCCATGTGTGGATAAGTAGTGGGCGGTACTCCGCGATCTCTTCACCTCAAGAGGCGGGGGACAAGCCCCCGCGCTACACGGATGCGCTTGTCCGCAGTTCCCTAGGAACGAGGCGGTTTTCAGTTTTCTCCGGTGGCGCAGGTTTGAAACCTGTGCTCCCACTGACCGGACAACGTTCTGCACTCCATCGGATCGGTTGCTGTGCCCGCGAAGGCATGTCCGGCGAAATGGAATCCGTCGCCTGTACCATACCGACGAGTCCTGCACCTATTCTACTGTCCCGCATCTTCCTTTGCAGGGTGCACGCCTGCCAATACCTGCGCCGGCTCCAGCTTTTCCATGCATTCGACCGTGCCGAAGCGGCAAGTGGCGGGTCGGCCGGTCTCGGGTCGGTAGCAGGGACTGCAGAATATGGGGTGGCGCCGCACGGCGTCGGGCTGTCCGAAGGGGCCATACCGCACAGTACTTGTGGGGCCGTAGAGACCGACGACGCGCGTGCCTAGCGCCACGGCGAGGTGCAACGGCCCGCTGTCGCTGCCGACCATAAGCGTACACTGTGCCAGCACCGCCGCGAGTTGACCGAGGGTCGTTTTGCCGGTGAGCACCAGCGGCGTCGTATCGCATGACTCTGCAATAGCGGCTGCCTCCTCCACCTCGTCCGGCCCCCCCACCAGGACGGCGCGATAACCCGCCTGATGAAGTTGATCGATGAGGTTGACCCAATGGCGCTGCGGCCAAATCTTGGCATAGCCGTTGCGCGCGCCGTGGCCGCAGGCAACCCACTGCATATCCTCTTCTGCGAACAACGTCTCTTCCGCCCAGGCACGATCGCTTGCGCTCACCCAGGCCTCCATGTGAGCGCGTGTGGGCGCAGCGCCGGCCGCTTGCGCTACCGCCAGGGCACAATGCACCTCATGGCGGTCTTGGGGCAGGCGGCTGCCCACTGCCAGCAAGTTAAAGGAGCCCGGCGGTGCTTCGTCAGCATAACCCGCCCGGTGCGGCGCGCCAGTCAGCAGGCTAACAGTACCCGCGGGCACGCCGTAGAGACTCAAACAGAGGTCGTAGCGCTGCGCGCGCAAGGTACGGATCAGCCACCAGGCTTGCCGCCATTGGTCAAGCGAGAACAAGCCGGGAAGGTGCGTAAGTGTGTGTTCGTCCAGCGTATAGACGTTGTTAATGTGCGGGCACTCGGCGAGGAGGGGGGCAGTGCTGGGCGCAACGAGCACGTCAAGGCGCGCATCGGGAAACCGCTGCCGCGTATTGCGCATGGCCGGTACGGAAAAGAGCAGATCACCGATGAGATCGAGCCGGATGATGAGAATGCGGTCGATATTTTCGGGCTGGTACGGCTGCCGACCGTGCCGCACGCGGGCAGCCAGGGCCAGCAAGGCGCAGAACAGCCACAGCACCACACCGGCGGCACGGCGTGCAAAGTGTTTAAGTGAGGCATTCATGCGCGTGTGCTCGCTACGGTCTGTGCCAGCAACTCCTGCGCCACTGCCGTCACCGCTGCCGGTTCTATGAACTGCATGCACGGGTGGTGCGGCAGTGCCTTGGCAGGCAAGGAGAGGTATCCGCAGTGGCGGCAGGGAATTGACGACACCACCGTGCGGTGCCGCTCGCCCGGTCCCCAGGGACCGAACCGCACGGGATCGCTCGCGCCGTACAGGGTCACACTGGGGGTGCCTACGGCTACCGCGAGGTGCAGCGGGCCGGAATCGGGTCCCATCACCAAAGCACAGCGTGCATAGAGCGCCGCCAGCACACCGAGTGAGGTCTCTCCCGCCAAGACGGTGCGGTCTTGCGGCAGTCCGGCGGCGATTTCTTGCGCGAGCGCACGCTCACTGGGGCCAGCGGTTATGAGAAAGCATACGCTTGGGTCTTCTGCCAGCGCAGCGCCGACGGCATGCCAGCCGGCAGCCGCCCAATTCTTGATGGCCGCGCCGGAGCCGGGGTGAATGGCGATACGTGTTGCATCTGAAGGTAGTTCGGCAGCTTGCAATATAGCTTCCGCCGCCTGCTCATCCTCAGCCGTGAAGTCGAACTGCAAGTGCGTGCCGATCTCCTCAACCTCGGCGCCAATGTTTGCTGCTGCCCACGCCAAGCGCAGGTTGGACGCTGCCTGGTGTTCGTCGTCCCGTACCGGCTGCGCGTGAGTGAGGAACGGCGCGCACTCCGGCACGTTGAACCCCCACACGTAGGGAATTCCCGCAAAGGCCGCCAGCGCCGCGCCCCACCAGAAGTCGGCGCGGAGGTTGAGGGCAAGCTGATAGTCTTCACCGCGCAGGCGCTGAGCTTCTTCCCATAACTGGGTGTACGCCCGCAACTGCGGGTACGCCCGCAGTCCCTGCTGTGGTCTGGCACGATCAAAGCCCGGAAAGCGGCAGGTCTGGATACGGTCAATGTGCGGATTGTGCGCCAGCACCGCTTCCGACCACGGACCCACCAGCGCTGTAATCTCGCTCTCCGGAAAGGCGTGGCGCAGCAGGCGCAGCGCCGGCGTGATAAGCAACACGTCGCCAATGTGGTCGGGTCGAATGACCAGAATGCGGTCTACATGAGGAGTAGGAAAGCGATACGGGCGAAAGAAGCTTAGCGTCCGCAAGAACCCGCGCCGCAACCAGCGCTTAGCTACCGACTCGCGCGGCAAGAGCGTACTGGGCAGGGGTGAAGGAACCTCGCGTACTGCTCCTGAAGGCTCCTCGTTTCCCATGACCATGCCTTTGTCACAGTGCCCGCAAGAAGCTCTTCAGCGGATCATAGACTGGCGAATCCAAATTCCAGTGCCCGGCTTGCGCAGCTTCGCCAACTCGTAGGTCCGGTTTGGTGCGCGTAGCCAAGAAGGCATGCGCCCGCGCCTTGTCAGAAATGCAGTGTGGCATTCCTGCGGCCTCTTCAAGGCATTGCACGTATTGCTCCACACACTGCATGGCAGGATCACAGGCTACTGCCGAAAGACAAAGCGATTCGAGTGTCCCTGGACTCGCGCAGTCCGGCAGTACAAAGACCGCAACACGCGGCTTGCCCTGGGTCAGAACCATTGGCGCATCCGGCGCGCCCAAGCCGGCACTCTCAAGCAAGCTGCACACCGCCTGACTTGCACGT
>VXOZ01000131.1 GCA_009839775.1 Chloroflexota bacterium
GTCTTCAATGAGATCTTCCGTATCCTGCGTCCAGGGGGATACTATATCTGCTATGACATTCATCCGTTCCAGCGGCCTTGGAAAGATCAGATCAGACCGATTGAAGTTGAGAAATCCTACTGGCAAACTGGTCCCTTTCGGGATGCAAAGGATGGCGCATTCAATTTCAACTGGACTCTTGCGGATATCCTCAACCCCTTGGCAGCCGCGGGTTTCAGCTTGCGGCGTATCTTGGAAAGTCCTGCCGAAGATTCAAGGTTCTGGCAGGGTTACTCATACCTGCCGGGAACCGACGAAAGCTTGCTTGATTGGAGTGAGAATCCTCGGTCTACACTACCGGTTTGGCTTACAATGGCTTTACAGAGGCCAGCGCAACATGATTATAGGCACACCCCGTGATTCTTTGGCACTCCGTCTAGACCTTGCCATTGCCCAGCTGGTGCGCGGTCTGCTTATGGCAAGAACGTCGCCAGTGTGCCCGCGAAGAGTGTCTACATCAAGAAGGTGAACAGGGCTTGTTCATTGCAATCCGGGCTTAAAGAAGGAGCTAACTATGGTGGAGAAGAACAGACTCGTACAACTGCAGGACTACGACCAGAGCGTGTGGCTGGATAGCATCAGCCGCGGCCTCATTCAGTCCGGCGAACTTCAGTCGTTGGTGGACAACGACGGTCTGCGAGGGATGACGTCGAACCCCGCCATTTTCGAGAAGGCCATCAGCGGCAGCGATGACTATCGCGACCAGTTGCGCGCGCTCCACGCCGCCGGTAAGAGCACGACGGAGATCTACGAGGCGGTTGCGGTCACGGACATCCAGTCGGCGTGCGACGTGCTGCGGCCCGTGTACGACGCCAGCGCTGGCGAGCACGGCTTGGTCAGTCTTGAAGTATCGCCGGAGCTTGCCTTCGATACGGAGGGCACAATCGCCGAGGTGCGCCGCCTCTGGCAACAGGTGGGCCGACCCAACTTGATGATAAAGATCCCGGCCACAGACGAGGGCATACCCGCAGTGCAGCAGATGCTCACCGAGGGCTACAACGTCAACATCACGCTGATGTTCTCGCTCACCGACTACGACAACGTGGCCGAAGCCTACATTTCCGCTTTGGAAGCCCGCGCGGCGGCGGGCCAGCCGGTCAACCGCATCGCTTCCGTAGCGAGCTTCTTCGTAAGCCGCATCGATACGCTCGCCGACGAACTGCTCGAGGCCCGGGCTGAGGCCGGCGAGAGCCGCGCGCGTGAGCTCTTGGGTAAGGTGGCGGTGGCCAATGCGAAAGTCGCCTATCAACACTTCCTGGACTTCTTCAAGTCGGAGCGTTTCGCCAAGCTGGAGGCACAGGGAGCGCGTGTGCAACGCGTGTTGTGGGCGAGCACCAGCACGAAGAATCCGGACTATTCCGACGTGATGTACGTGGATACCTTAATCGGGCCGCACACCGTGAACACGTTACCCGACGACACCATGGACGCCTTCCGTGACCACGGCACGCTGGCTCAGACTGTGGATACAGGCGTGGCGGAGGCCCAAGCCGTACTGGATGCCCTGGAGGTTGTAGGCGTGGACTACGATGCCATGACCCGGCAACTCCAGCAAGAGGGTGTGGATAAATTCGTGCAGCCGTACCAAGACCTGCTCGCGCGCATTGAGCAAGTGTGCGCCGAGCTTGTCGCTGCTTCGTAGCGATGCCGGGAGACCAAAACAGCGCGGAGACTGCAGTTTCGGGCACGCTGGATAAGCTTGCCCAGGCTGACGCCGGTAGGCGTCTGTGGCAGAAGGACGCCGGTCTCTGGTCAGACGATCCGCAGGTTCAGGCGACCATTCGCAACCGGCTCGGCTGGCTGAACGTCGTTGCCGATATGCGGCGGTCCGGCATTGACGAGATCAATGCGCTGGCGACCGCGGTACGCGCTGAGGGTTACACGGATGCTGTCGTGCTCGGCATGGGCGGCAGCAGTCTTTGCCCCGACGTCTGTCGCGCCACCTTTGGCACTGCCCCCGGCTGGCTGCGGTTGCATGTGCTCGATAGCACCCATCCCCGTGCCGTGCGCGCCGTGGCAGATGCCGTTGATTTGGAGCGCACCCTCTTTATCGTTTCAAGCAAGTCTGGTACCACCGGCGAGTCGAATGCTTTCTTTCAGTATTTCTGGGACGTGGTCTCGCGGGAAGGAGTTGCGTCGCCCGGCGCCAACTTCATCGCCATCACCGATCCCGGTACGCCCTTGGATGACGATGCCATTGCACACGGCTTTCGCTACGTCTTTCGCAATCCCGCCGACATTGGCGGCCGCTACTCGGCGCTTTCGTTCTTTGGGCTCGTGCCCATGGCATTGCTTGGTATGGACGTGGCCGACTTTCTGGCGCGCGCGGCGGCGATGGCGCGGCGTTGCGGACCTGAGGTAGCCGCTACCGCCAATCCCGGCAGCGTATTAGGCGCGCAGCTTGCATCCTATGCCCAGCACGGCCGAGACAAGCTCACGCTCGTGTGCGCCCCGGAGATTGCAACGCTGGGTTGGTGGCTGGAGCAGCTTGTGGCCGAAAGCCTCGGCAAGCAGGGAATCGGCGTCATCCCAATTGAAGGCGAGACGCTTGAGACGCCTGAGACCTACGCCAATGATCGAGTCTTCGTTCACATTGCACTCGCCAACACGGAATTGGGCGAACAAGAGCAACCACTCCGTGCGTTGGAAGAGGCCGCGCATCCGGTAATTCGACTGGAGCTAGGGGACCCGCTGGACTTGGGCCAGGAATTCTTCCGCTGGGAAGTGGCAACTGCGATCGCGGGACACCTCTTGGATGTCAACCCCTTCGACGAGCCCAATGTCCAAGAGAGCAAGGACAATACCGCCGCGCTCCTCGAATCATTCCAGGAGACTGGCGCTTTACCTGGTGAGGAGCCGGCAATCTCGGCGGGACCGCTGTCTCTCTACGGAGTCTCAGGGGTGCAATCTGTTAGCAATGCATTGCGCGGCTTTTTCGCTCAAATCGGAGCGGGCGACTATGTTTCGCTCATGACCTATTTGCCGCAGGACAATGCGACACAGCACCGCGTGAACGCAATCCGTGATTCGCTTCGCGGTGCCACGCGTGCTGCAACCACGGTTGGGTACGGACCTCGCTTCCTGCACTCCACGGGGCAACTCCACAAGGGCGGACCCAATACCGCAGTATGCCTGCAACTTACGGCTGACATTGCAGAGGACTTGCCGATCCCCGGTGCGCCGTATTCCTTTGGCACGTTCATCCAGGCGCAGGCGCTTGGGGACAGGCGTTCCTTGCAGCGCCACGGTCGGCGCGTGCTGCGAGTTCACTTGGGGCCAGCTTATATGGGCGGCCTCGCGACACTAGGGCGGGCGCTCGCGGACTTGTGCTGATAGTCCAATGGCGAGCGAAAACTGCCAGAGTTGCGTGACAATCTTCCCGTCATTCCCGCCTGCGCGGGAATCCATCTTCTCTAATTGCTCGCAGCGCAACGACTTGGGGCCATACAGTGAGCAACCAGGACTCCGCCCTTCGCCGAAGAGACGGGTTGCGCCCGCCTTCGCCAACCGAGCGGGGGATAAGCCCCCGCGATACTCCAATTGCTAAGAATATCCGGAAGTAAGACGCGTCATTCCCGCGAAAGCGGGAATCTATCTTCTCTTCTTGCTAGCGTCGCAGCGCATTACTGTACTGCTGGGAGAATCCTGGACTCCGGCCTCCGCCGGAGTGACGGATTGTGCCTTCCTTCGCCAACCGAGCGGGGGACAAGCCCCCGCGCTACTGAAGAGTCTGTTTACAATTGGGTTTGCCTCATTCTAAACAGAGGCGCAGACAAGGCTTGCATAGCCTCGCGCGATTCACAATCCTGCTGGGATACGCGGAACAGTCATCATTTCTGCGTTTGGTATTGGCCAAATCCGGCGGCACACGCGCTATAATGTTGGACTAAGAATCCTAATAGCGTTTAGAGGGACAGAAATCAAGTGCAAGTGGTCTCCCAAGCTGCGGACTTGGCAAAGGGCACGCCGGTGACGCGCGGGCTGGAGGGATGCGCCATCGTCATTTTTGGCGCGACCGGCGACCTGACGCGCCGCATGATTGTGCCGGCGCTATTCAACTTGCGGCAGCGCGGGTTGCTCCCCGACGACTTCGCCATCGTCGGGTTCTCGCGCAGCAAGTGGAACACCGCAGTGTTTCGCGATGAGATGGGTACGGCGGTGCGGGAATTCGCGGGCGGCGTTGACAGGGATTCATGGGAAGACTTTGCGCAGCGGCTGCATTACATCTCCGGCAACTACGGCAATCGCGACGACTTCCAACAGCTAGCGGCGTTGCTGAGCAGGGTGTCGGAAGAGCATAACTGCGGCGGCAGATATGTCTTCTATCTCTCCACGCCGCCCAGCGTGTACTCGGACGTCATTCAGCAACTCGGCGCCGTGGGCCTCCACCAGGCGGAAGAGAGCGACTCGTGGCGGCGGGTTGTCATCGAGAAGCCCTTTGGGCGAGATCTCGCCACCGCTCAAACGCTTAATGCGCAGATCGCCAACGTCTTTGCCGAGCCCCAGACGTACCGTATCGATCACTACCTCGGCAAAGAGACGGTGCAGAATATCCTGGTCTTTCGGCTGGCGAACCACATTTTCGAGCCGCTCTGGAACCGCCGCTACGTGGACCATGTGCAGATTACGGCATCGGAGAGCATTGGCATAGAGCACCGAGCCGGATATTACGAAGAGTCCGGTGCCATGCGCGACATGTTCCAAAACCACCTGTTGCAACTTTATTCGCTGGTGGCGATGGACCCGCCGGTGGTGTTCGACGCCGAGGCAGTCGCCGCGGAGAAGATCAAGGCCTTGCGTGCTACCCGCCCCATCCCCTTGACGCAGATCGACCAGTGGGCGGTGCGCGGACAATACGGTCCGGGCTGGGTCCGTGGGGAATACGCCAAAGGGTACCGCGAAGAGGAGAATACCGATCCGCAGTCCAATCGTGAGACCTTTGCCGCGTTGAAGCTTTACATCGACAACTGGCGCTGGGAGGGCGTGCCCTTCTATCTGCGCTCCGGCAAGAGCATGACGAAGAAGGTGACCGAGATTGCCATTCAGTTCAAGCGCGTGCCCCACTTGCTCTTTGGGCTAACCCCCGCCGACACCCTGAATCCCAACGCGATCGTCATTCGCGTGCAGCCCAACGAGGGGTTCTCACTCCAATTCCGCGTGAAGTCCCCCGGTCAGACCATCCGGGTACACCAGGTCAGCATGAATTTTGACTATGAATCGCTCTTCAACGGCGAGGCGCCGCCGGCGTACGAAACGCTGCTACTGGACATAATGCGCGGTGATCGCACGCTCTTTGCCCACAGCGAATGGATCGAATACGCTTGGGGCTTGATTACGCCCATCATCGAGGCGTGGGAATCCAGCCCCGCGAGCAACTTCCCGAACTACGAGGCCGGGAGCTGGGGGCCGCCGGAGGCCGATGCCCTTATCGCGATGGACGGCCGCTCCTGGCGTCGGCCGTAGGGAGCGCCGGCACCAAGCGAGGCCAACGTCCTTTCGTTTGCGATTTCCTGATTCTGCTACACTGAAATCACTCGCCACGACGGCTTTGCCATTGACCTTTCCGGCCCATGAAACAGACTGCGGAGCATATTGCATATCATGAGACGCTCAGTGCTATTGTGTGAGACCTTACGCGACGATCCCGCGGAAGCCGACGTGCCCAACCACAAGCTGCTGGTGCGCGGGTGCTACATACGCCAGCTTGCATCGGGTATCTATAGCTTGCTCCCGCTCGGCACACGGGTGGCGGCCAAGATCGAGCAGGTACTTCGGGAAGAAATGGATGCTATCGGCGGCCAGGAACTCATTATGCCGGTAGTCCAGCCTGCCGAGATCTGGCAGCAATCGGGTCGCTGGTACGACATCGGCGATGATTTGCTGCGGCTCAAGGACCGCGCCGAGCACGACCTGGTGCTGGCAATGACCCATGAGGAGGTCATCACGAGTCTCATCGGATATAACGTGCATTCTTACCGCCAACTGCCGGTGATGCTCTATCAGATCCAGACGAAGTTTCGCGACGAGCCGCGCCCGCGGGCCGGGGCGATCCGGCTGCGTGAGTTCACCATGAAGGATGCGTACAGCGCCCACGTCAACCAGGAGGACCTGGACCGCTTTTACCCCGACGTGTACCAGGCGTACTTCAACATCTTCCGCCGCTGCGGGTTGGATGTGATGTCGGTGGACTCCGACGTGGGTATGATGGGCGGCACCATGGCCCACGAGTTCATGTCGCTGACGCCGGTGGGTGAAGATACGCTGGTGCTCTGTGACGCCTGCGGGCTCAGCGCCAACCGGCAGATTGCCACCTTCCGCAAGGACATTGTCGACGGCGGCGAGCCGCAACCGCTCGAGGAAGTGGCAACCCCTGACACGAAGACGATAGCCGAACTTGCAGCCCTGTTGGACATTTCTGAGACGAGCACCGCGAAAGCCACATTTTTCATGGGAGACAGCGGCCTGATCTTCGCCGTGGTGCGCGGCGACATGGAGGTAAACGAGACCAAGCTGGTGAATGCCACCAAGACCACTGCGCTGCGGCCTGCAACCGAGGGAGAGCTGCGGGAATACGGGATCGTGGGCGGTTATGCCTCGCCGATAGGCGTGAGCGGCGTGCAGGTCGTGGTTGACGATCTGGTGGCGCGGTCCACGAACTTGGTCGCGGGAGCGAATAAAGAAGGCTACCACCTGCACAACGTCAACTATGGCCGCGACTATGAGGCTGGCATCGTGGCGGATATTGCGAGCGCGTACGAGGGTGCACCGTGCCCGCAATGCGGCGGCCCGGTGCGCTTGGAGCGCGCTATCGAAGTGGGGAATATCTTCAAGCTGGGCACGAAATATGCGGCGGCGCTGAAGGCCCAGTATCGCGACGAGGCCGGTGAACTGCACCCCATGGTGATGGGCTGCTACGGCATCGGCGTGGAACGCCTCATGGCGGCGATCGTGGAAGCCTCGCACGATGAAAACGGCATCATCTGGCCGGTCTCCATGGCGCCGTACCACGTGTACCTGGTCGTTCTGAACCAAAGTGACGAGACGGTCCTGCAAGCGGCGGAGCAGCTCTATGCCGACCTCGGCGCAGCAGGCGTTACGGTGCTCTTCGACGACCGCAACGAGAGCCCCGGCGTGAAGTTCACCGACGCTGACCTCCTCGGCATGCCGCTGCGCATCACCGTAAGCCGCCGTACGCTGAAGAACGACTCAGTGGAGTTGAAGCTCCGCACGGCCAAGGAATTCGAACTGGTGCCGCTGGCGGAGGCGGTTTCGCAGGCGCAGGCGCAGATCGCGGCTTTGCAGGAAGCAATCGATGCGCGGGTAGTGGATGAAG
>VXOZ01000122.1 GCA_009839775.1 Chloroflexota bacterium
GGAGGAGATTGTTCGTTTCCATAGAGTTCGTATAGCTGGGAATGCGGATTCTAGTTTTACTTCTAGATGTGAGTCTCTGCTGGGAGCAAGAGGTCGCGGGACAATGGTGCCTACTCAAGAGAGAGTCTTCAAAGATTGGCGGACCTTACCGGCCTACACAGTAAATGACGCCGCAAAGTTGGCGGGCACAACAGCGCCCACTGTACGCCGCTGGCTTCTTGGCAACGAGATCGCTCCTGTCTTTGGCAAGCAATCGGGCTCCGCCGATCAGCCTGTCGAGATCTCATTCCTAATGTTGACTGAGATTGTTGTGGCCGTGAAGTTTCGCCGCAGCAAGATAAAGCTGGATACCATCCGTCAGGCCCACCAGTTTGCTTGTGAATTCTTCAAGGTCGAGCATCCATTTGCCTTTAAGGAATTCGAAGTCCTTGGCGGTCATGTTATGCATGAATTCTCCATTCAAAACGGGGGACCTGCGCTATACCGAGCAGTTGATACGGCCGGGATGCAACCAGCCTTACCCATGCCGGTTTTGCAGCGTGTACATCAGTTGGATTTCGCAAATGAAAAAACATACGCTGCTCGATGGTTCCTATTGGGTCGTGAAATACCCGTTGTAGTAGACCCTCGCTTTGCCGCTGGCCGTCCGTCCATTGCCGGCAGTGGAATTCGTGCAAAGACTATACTCACTCGCTTCTTTTCAGTTGGCGAAAGTATCAGCGCGCTTGCCGAGGATTTCGAGCTGGACACTGATGTAGTCGAGCTGATTATTCGAAACAAGGAGGCCCTCGCGGCGTGATCCTCTTCTTTGATGAGGATATGGGTGTAGCCATTCCGAAGTTTCTGAGAGGTGCCGAAGAGGGAGTGGATGTCCTGTGGCTCCGTGCACGGTTCCCCAATGAAACTGACCCCCGGCGCCAGGATGTTGGTTGGCTGGAAGAAGCGGGTCGCAATCGCTGGCTGGTGATCTCGTGCAACAAAAGTATGCTTGATGTGGTATTTGAGCGCCAAGCAGTATTGGAACATAGAGTAGGAATTGTGTTCCTTGCAAGCGGGAAAATCGGGCGCTTAGTCATGATGCGTGCCATCTTGAACAAGTGGGATTGGCTCAAGGCCGTTGACTCAACTGAGCCTCGCCCTTTTGTCCACTACCTCTATGCACGCGGAGTGACTAGACAGATTGGCCTATAGTTGGACTGCGTAAACTCTGTGTTTCGCCCCGCAGCCCTAGCGGAACTGCTCTAGCCCTATCCCCGATCTGGAATGTGCTGGTTGGCGTGCCAGAAGGATTCCTCCGGCAGCGGGTCCGGTGACTGCTGCATCGAGTTAAAATTCTTGAGCGTCGGCAGCACGTCGGCTTCCCAGATGTCCTCGATGTCCGCAAACGTCAGTATCTTCCGCGTCGGTTGCACGCGGTCGTATTCCGCCAGCAGTTCCTTGGCGCTCGCGCCGAGGCTGGCCACGATGTCGGCGTGCATGCGCTCGCCGGCGCGACGGTCGGATTCGGTAGCGTCGTCGCCCATGGCGAAGTGGGGGCCGGGCGTGCCGGCCGGCGGAATGCGAGTCAGGTCCACGCCGCCTGGCGTCACCGACCACAACAGCGACGTTTCGCCGCGGCCGGCGTGACCGCCAATGCCTCCATCATCTTCAAACCGCGGCTCGTCCGTGCCCATGCCAATGGGCATGTGGCAGTGCAGCCGGGTTGCCACGTGCCGCTGCATGATCTCCAGGAACACCGGAATGTCCGGGCTGTGGGGTCCGGCGTGACCGGAGAAGATGATGGCGCCGTGAAAGCCGTGGGCGTCCACGGCGCGAATGTGATAGCTCATGTTCTTGAAGAACATCCACGGCGGGATGGACGTGAGCCACGTGCGGTTGTTGCCGATGGTGCGGGCTCCCCAATTAGCGGACGTGCCCGCCTCGTGATTGTGCCAGTACGTGGTCGGCATGACGATGCCGCCGTATTGTTCCGCCGCCTCGCGCATGTGGCCCTCGGGCCGCAACGCGTCACACCCCACCACGTTCTGCGGCCCGTGCGGCTCGCACAACCCATAGGGCATGTACACCACTGGAAACGCCGCAATCGCCGCTTCCAACTCATCGCGGAACATCAGTTCCCAACGCACTTCTCGCTGTTGCATATTCCAAAGCTCCTTTTTGCAGGCCGATGCTAACCGTAGTCTGCGGTACCTTTTCGTTTTGTTCTTACTCTATTGCCAATTCACGCGGAGACAATCTGCCAACTGCTCGTCAAATGGCACTATGAAGCGCTAATGAGTCTACCAATACTGCCCAATACTGCCCAATACTGCCCTCACTGCCTCTCCAGCCAACCGCAACCTCCTATGATTAGAGGGGTCAAAACGAGGCGTCACGCGCTCTTCTCCAGCTCCCACACGATTACGATGGGCAGACCCTTGACCGCGGACTCCGTTAGATCGGGCATTTGCTCAGCGAATCCCATTGTAGCGATTTCTCGCTCACCCCAGAGGGGCTCAATGCATTTAATGACCCTTAGCCCCGCCTTGCGGAACGCCGTGAGATAGTCCGATGCCAGGTGGACATGGTTCCTGACTACCCCATACGCAGTATCGCTTTGCCGGTAGCCGCCGTGGACGCCAAGCAGCACCATCAGGGGATGGACGTCGGAGACGACGACGCGCCCGCCGGGCCGCACGACCCGCGCGAGCTCTTGTACGGGCGGCCCCAGGTCGGCACAGTGGGTCAGCGCAAGCGTGCAGACGGCGCAATCCATCGCCCCGTCGGGCAGGGGGATCGCCAGCAGATCGGCAGTCTCAAACTGAGCTGACGGCACCCTTGCCTTGGCCTTCTCCAACATCTCAGCCGTAGCGTCGATGCCCGTTACCTCATGCCCCAATGCGGCTAGGAAAGCGGCATGCCTGCCGGTGCCGCAGGCTGCGTCAAGGGCTGCGCCACGTGGGTACCGCGAGAGAAGCTCGTGCACTACCGGCTCTTCGGCGAGAATGATGGGGTTGCGGACAGTGTCGTAGCCAGCGGCCCATTCGGCATAGCCGGCCGTGACGGTACGTTCACCCACTACGATGGGGTTCGACCAGGGAGCCTCTTCGTACTCTTCGGAAATCTCTAGAATCTTCTGCGCTCTGGCTCTGACGGTGGCGAGATCCAGCATCCAGGACCGCAGAATCGCAAGCCCCTGTAACCCCAGGATGAAGTCACCGAATCTGACTTGGTCGGGCATGACTGATTCTCCAATAGCTGTGGCGCTCATTCCCGGCGAGTGTTTTAGACAAGAAGGTCCGAGATCGACCTGATGGTCATGTCCGGGCGAACTGTAGAACCATCCGGTAGACCGCTTCCCTGGGCATCTACCCAAACGGCGTAGATGCCCACCTGCTGCGCGCCGCGTATGTCGGCATCCAGATTGTCTCCGACCATCCAGGCATCGGCAGGCTCAACACCGAGAGCATCAAGAGCGTGTTGGAAGACTCGCGCGTCCGGCTTGCCAATTCCAAACTCCCCCTCAATCTGGATGTGATCAAAATATGGCGCCAGGGAGAATCTTTCGATCTTCGCTCGCTGCCCCTCGGAGCTGCCATTCGTAATCAGCCCCAAGCGGATTTCTGTCGTATTCAGCCGCTGCAGCGTTTCGATGGCTCCCGGCAGCGGTCTCACCGCTTCCTCTCTGATGTGATTGTACCGAGCGGCCATGCGGTGCACGAGCGGCGAATCTGGAAGGTCGAACCGAGCAAAGGCGCGCAGCAAGATATAGCGCCGAGCCAGTAAGAGATCGAGACGGCCTCTACGCGCGCGCTCCTCATCACTCCAGAACCAGTCCCTTGATTCCAAGAGCGCAGCATGCAGCGCATGCAGGGGCACGGCTTCGAAATGGTCGGCAAACTCGTGGCAAAGTTGCAGCCAATCGCCTTCAAGGTCGCCGTACAAGTCTAGAATGGTGTCGTCGAGATCGAGAAGGAGCGCTTTGGGCAGGTTATCCATGTGGGCAATTATAGAATCGCTAGCCCCTGTAACCCCAGGATGAAGTCACTGAATCTGACTTGATCGACCATGGCCGTTTCCCCTTTAATATAGGCGCTAACTTCAAAGAATGAGTCCGGAATTAAGGTCAATTAGCGACTTGATGATCCACGGCGTAAAGCTACAAACATGCAGCAATCAGGTTGGCATCTAGGCGACCGTTGATGATCAGACAATCGTTGTGTTTCTAGCTGTCCGCTGGAGATCCTTCACCCACCTCTCAAAAAGGGTGGTTCCTCCTGAATATCTGAAATTCAGCAGCTTTCCAACGCCGACGCCAGGTGTACCAATTGCTGCAGCGACTTCCTGGAATTTTGATTCAGTTCGGTCACCAGGATGAACAATGTAGTTTCGGACGCCAGTTACTTGGCCAGATGACAAGCTCGCGCTAAGGTGAAGGTCAATCCTGCACTCGTTTGGCAGAGCGAGATGCTTGGCCACTCGAACCACAAATTCTGGGCTGTGCCATACGGGATGGTCGTATCCCATATATTGAGAAACGAAATTTGCAGCTTTACGGACGCTACCGCTGTTGTTCGACGCGGAAGTCGCTACAAGCTCGCGACAAAAGCTTGCCCATGAATTCTGTAGCTTTACTACCAACAATGCTTGGCCATCTTCATGGATCAATGGACAGGTAGTGTTGAAAGGCTCTGTGCTTGGCACTGGAACATCGAAACGCAATACCAAGGCATCGGTAGAATCCACAAAGCCCTTGTAGAGTTGAGAAAGTGCTTCTGACATCCTTCTATATAGTGTCTGGCAAGAGTGCCTCGTAGAACGCAAGAAACCTAATTGCTCTGCTTCGAATTCGATGGGTCGTCCTCGCGGATGCCTGTTTGAACTGAACGAACCTCGAGGGTACTTCACTCTCCTCTAAGTCCAATACTTCCGCAAGAGTCTCGAGATTCTGGACAGCCAAAGATAAGTCGGACAATGCCCTTCCGTCTCTACAGGGTAGCCCTGACTCTCCGATGTCACCCGCGGGAATGCTGAGTAGAGCATGCGACACCGCCGCAAAAAGCATAAGAAAGTGAGGAGCGCTACCTATTCTTGAGTTCAGCACATCCGCTAAATTCGCGACTATGTACTCTAGGGTGCTGTCGAGTGTGACAATAGAATCTTCGGGCAGGGCTTCATCATACTTGTTGTACAGTCTGTTTATGGTTGGCTGACCACCATCTTGCACGCCTTCTAGTAGCACTCCAAGCATCTGAGCCATCAGTTCGTCGTCTGCCATTCGAACCCTAGCACTTACGCTGACAATCTTGTGCCTATCCCACAGTACACTCCATCGATTAGATGCCTCGATTACCGCTCGTCGAAAGACCCCTTTGTACTTTCCACCTTGAAATCTGCCATGGCGCAGCTCCTGCGAATTGAGGGATAGGCCATATGCGTTTAGGCGATTAAAGATGTCCAAAACTTTGTCGTCAGTGGCGCCAAACAGCTGGACAACTCCAATTTGATAGGCTAGGAGGCGCTTTTGTTCACATTCGCTTAAGTCCTCATACTTCATTCCTGCGTAGGTATTGGCACTCGCACCGAGGCGGATGCGATTCTCAACGAAATCGAGAATTGTCCTCAGTCTTTGCTGCCCATCGACTACTTCACGATACGTGCGCATGTCTTTGGGGTCAGTGACACTACGCATATAGATGTTTGGGATGGGCAGCCCTTCCAAGAGGGTGTTGATAAAGTATGATTTGGCAGGTTGAGGCCAGATGCTCCTACGTTGAAAGTCAGGGTTCAAGACGAGAGTTTTCTCCTTCATCCATCGCACTAGGTCGGAGATTGGATAGGACTGCAGCATTTCTCTATACCTGCTCTAGGGAAGACTGAGATTCCTTAGCTGGATTCTAACATGACAGGTAGACTTCACGTCAGGGTGGCAAACTGACAGTCTCTCCCAATTCCGTGACGTGGTTAACGTCCTAATCAGAGATCAGAAACTCAGCATGGTGATCGCGGCTGTCCCGCACCAGAATCGCACGTTTGTGCAACAATGGAGCGAGAAAAGTAGTGACTCTGTCGGGCGTCCTGCCGATTCTTGATAAAATCAAATTGGCTTGTCTGAGTCTGGCTAGTAGACTTACGAGTATCTAAAAGTGACTAAGCGATAGAGAGAGGTTGATGAAACATGATTTCCCTTACATATGATGCCGAGAACAGCGTTTACGACTTTGAAACTTCCGAATTGAAAGGCTCCCTGCGGGCGCAGTCGCCGGATCCGCAGGTGGATATTCGGCATGGAATCAGCGATCTCGTGCACAAGCCGAGTGGGGTGTCCATCATTCATCCCAAGTACTCGGCGCTCAATCTCTTTCGGCTGTTTGCGACGCATTCGGGTCTGGGCGAACCGCGACTCTTTGAGAGGACGGTGAGCGCCGACGGCGACACGCTGATCGTCAATTGGGGTCCCGCCGACGAGCACTTCGCGAGCATCGAGGCGGTATACCAGGTAAAGGAACCCAATCTTATCGACCTTACGATCACCGTGACCGCCGAGGCGACGTACGAAAGCTACGAGATCTTCCTCTCCAACTACTTCGATCCGCCGCTGCTGGCGCACGTCTACCTGGCGACGGAACGCTATACGAAAGAGCCCGATGAAGTAGAACTCGTCGCGCCCGTAGAGAATCCGGTCTTCAAGGGCGTGGGACTTGTGTATACGCGGGACGCCCACGCGGCGCGGCGCTGCGTGGACGGCCGCTGGGAGCGCAAGGAGCTGGGGCATCCCACGGCGCAATTCCGGCCCCAGCGCGAATACGCCGTACCCGTGGCGTTTCAGGCCGACTTGGAGCGGCGCGTGGCGGCGGTGCTGATGTCGCGGCCCGAGGACTGCTTTGCCGTCACCAGTGGCTACAACACCGACGATCCCGAAGACGCCTGGAAGGTGCAGAACCCGCTCTATTTGTCACTGTTCGGTAGCGACTTCGTGCCGGGCACGGAGCGCACGGCCCACGTGCGGCTGGCGATTACGGCGCTGGATGACGACATTTCGCAGCCGCTGGCGCTGTACCGGCAGTTCTTGGCGGACGTGGGGTGACATAGAGCGTGGAAGGGGGCTTGCTAAGGATTTGCGCAGCCTAATGTAGATGATCAAGTCGGCAAGCGGCTACTCCATCATCATCGCCGCGTGGTCGGAAGCTGGGAGGAGAAGATGGATTCTGCGCCCCGTACCGGGGCGAGTTTTCACGGGAATGACGGAAATTGAGGTTTTCGCTTAGAAACAAGGATTGCAGGTCATGAAAAAACTACGCATAGCCGTCATTGGCGCGGGATCGGGGCCGGGTGCGCGGGCGCGGGGGTGGAGTGAGACGGTG
>VXOZ01000066.1 GCA_009839775.1 Chloroflexota bacterium
TGATCGAAGAGCGACGGTTGTCCGAGAACGATATCCGCTGAGCAAGGGCCGGAGCCGGCATAGCACTTGCTCAGGTCTACGCCGAGTATGCGGCTATTGCCCGCGTCCCAGATGTACGCTCGGCCAGGAGAAACTGACCGATCGACGATCACTCCTCCCGGGTTGAAGACCTTGTACGGCACCACTTGATCGTCGGTGATCTGCGAGAAGTCGGGCTGGCCGATGATGACGTCTGCCCAAAGATCGCCAGGAACGCCGCGGACGGCTGAGGTCTGAGCAAACGGGAGTTCTATTTCCCAGAGGAAGCGCTCGGTATTGAGCCGCTGTTCCAGCCCATTGGGGCCGTTGATCCAGGTGCGGTAGCCGTCGGTGAAAGCGGTCCAGTTATCGGCCTTGCGCCAGACGAGGAGGCCGCCGGTGGTCTGCTGCTCGCTGTTGCCGTTGGCGGCGTAGCGTTGATCTTCCAAGCATTCGCCGACGATGTCATGGCCGATGAGATCGCGGAGCGTCTTGAAGCCGAGCACAATCTGGCAATCCGCAGCCGCGACTGAGGTAGGCAAGAGTAGAAAGAGAGCGATTGCGAATAGAATTGCGATTCGTTTCATTCGTCCCTCACAAGGATTCAATGAAAGCAAGCGACATCGGTCTGTCCATTCTAGTCATAATAGTAACCGCTCAATGAGAATACGTCTATTACCGCAGACTTCAAGGTTCTCTATTCCTTGGAAGTTTCTTCCTGCACCCCCCTCTATTGGCAGAGAGGCAAATAAGTGTTCGTAGGAACTCAGGTGATCCAATATGACGAGCAAAAGATAACCTGATAAAGACGAGGGGGCTCAAAACTGGTGACTTTGCCCGTTAGGGTCCGCGTTCCGAACCGTAATACCAGCGGTTGATGATCGGTCGCGCAATTGCGGCGGCCTCGGGAGAGGCGTCGGTTACAAATGCAGCGGTCACATAGCACTCGCCTCTGTTTACCCCGGTGCAACTGCCTCCGTGTTCACCGTCCTCCAATTTCACATAGAGACGACGGAAACTCTGGCGAAACGACTCGTCGCCAAGACTGTGATACAGATCTACGAATAGCCCAGACCCCAATACGTATTCGCAGCTTCCGAAAATTGGTACCCGATTTAGCGCGTATTGGTCGTACTCCAAGAGCGTGTTGAGGCTTGTGCAACGATTACGTGGGTAAGGCTCGATTGGCGAACCGGTTCGTTTGCTCTCCGCAACACTCTCCAGAAACGCTGCAGCGCCCTCGGCGATCCACCGTGGGGCGAAGGGCCAATAGATGTGTGCCGCCTCATGGGCAACGGTGTCGGGACTCTCCAAGTTCCCGACCGAGAGTATTGCCGTGGGTCCGCCGCCCCCACCGCCTCGCTCATGGATCCAAAGGGCAACGAAGGTCTTGGGGAGTGGCGTGCCCATGAATTCCACGTGACTGCGCACGGCATGCTCCAGCCAGTCAATGTTGGCTGCCGCTTCGGGATTCGTTGAAACGACTGCCAGGTCTACGCTTCCCAGCCCGTCAATCGCAAGCGTGCGTTCCCAGATCACCGCCCCGCCGGGATCTAGCATTGATTGGATTGTGTGCGGGGCGAAGATTCCAACGTGGTCCAGCACTGCGATTAAGGGTGTGTGCTCGTCGCGTATGCCGTCACGTAGCGTCGGGTGAGACAACACTTCCTGCAAGTAACTTCCGTCCCTGTGACTGTGCAGGCTACCCAAAGCGTCAAGTGCCGCGGCATCCGCTCCGCTCATGGACTCTAAGAAGGGCATATCGAGAAGGGCGAGTGCGGCTGCTGATTCGCTGGGCCGGCTCCAATCGACTAGAAGCCAAAGTTTCCTAATTGCAGCGGTCTCATCGCTGGTGAGGCCGTCCCGGACCCAACTCCTTTGGATTAATGACTGGAATAACTGCCGGTTGTTTTGGGCCGCGAACGTAAGGACACTAACTGCCCCATGTTCCTCTCTCTGCAATCCGTCCTGGACCCAGGGCAGCGCGCGCACGACTGAGGCCATCGCGTAGTCCTGAACCTCCAAGGTGACCAAGCGTACCATCCCGGCGTTGTCGTCTGTAATGCCGCCGGCTAAGTCAGGGTGGTTGATGATTTGATGCCGCAAGCTATATTCATACACCCCAAACTCGGTAAAATTACCAAGAATCAAAGGGTCTCTGTACTCGATGGTATCCAGGAAGGGCATAGCAAGGAGACGCTGGGTGAATGCCGCATTCCAGCCGGCAAGATCATAGAGCTTGTAGAAGGCTTGGATTTCCAGTTCAGACAGTTGGTCACGCATCCAAGGCTTGGCAACCAATGCCAGGAACACCGGCCTTGCGAATCTTGAGAGTTCGGACAAGTACCGCACAATGACCTGCTCACTCGTCCCTATCCTCCCTCCACGATCGGCGCTGAATTCGTAGTCGGCTATTCCATCCTGCACCCAAGGCAAGGACTCGATCATCGCCGCCGCCTCCGGGTCCTCTGTTTTGAAGGTCAGCAAATCGATGATCAACCTTATGTTACCGGCGTCGCCATCTCCCAGCGCAGGGTGAGAGAGGACGACTTGGAGCGTTGAGGGATCGGTTTCCAGCCCCTTGGTCAGATAGTTCACTGCGGAGAGACTGTCATAGTCGACAGACTTGAAGAAGGGCCGCTGGATGAATTGGAGCATTCCCACCGGGTCTATGCGACTCATGGTGACAAGCCGCGCCAGTATTGTCGTGTGCAGTCCGGTCCGTGGCGGCAACCAGGTTGGATCTAAGTTCAGAAGCGCGTGCAGGACTTGAGGTTGGTCGGCTGCCAGTTCTCTCAGGTATTGAACGCCGCGCGTCTCTACACTTGTAAGTCTGTCTTGCACCCAGGGCAGGGCGGCTATGGCCTGCTCCGCTTGCTGGATTTGTGCCGGACTGGGTGTGGGCAGCGGGGTAGGTGTTGGTGTCGCGATGCCGCCGCCTGGAGCGTAATCATGCTCCCAGGGAAAGCGCTCGGTATTGAGGCGCTGGACAAGGCCGTTGGGGCCGTTGATCCAGGTGCGGTAGCCGTCGGTGAAGGCGGTCCAGTTGTCGGCTTTGCGCCAGACCAGCAGACCGCCGGTAGTGTGTTGAAGGGCGTCGCCGTTGGCGCCATGGTGCTCGTTCTCCAGGCACTCGCCCACCTTCTCGTGACCGATCAGATCGCGGAGGGTCTTGAAACCGAGGACGAACTGGCACTCCGCCGCCGCGAGCGAGGCTGGCAGCAGCAGGATGAGGACAAATCCGAAGAGTAGTGGTCGAATTCCTCGCGGAATGCCCTCATGCCCCAGAGCGACTTTGACGATGACCCTTAATCTGTGAGGCAACATTTTCCTACTGTTCCGGGCCGTGTTCCGAACCGTAGTATCTACGGTTGATGATGGGCAGGGCTATGGCGGCGGCTCCAGGCGGGGCCTCAGTCACAAAGGCGTGCTTTAGGTAGCACACGCTCTTTTCGCGGCCAAAGCACAAGTCTGCGGCTTCTTGATTTTTCAGCAGCAAATACAGCTTGCGGAAGCCGCTGCGGAATGCTTCCTCGCCCAGGCTGTGGTACAAGTCCACAAACAACGCAGACCCCAGGCTATACTCGCATTGCTCAAAGCTGGGCACTCTCGTGCGTTGGAATTCCTCCAGGCCCAAGAGCGTGTTGGTATGTGAGCAGTAACCATCTCTATAGGCCTGCACGGGTGTGCCAATGCGCTTGTTTTCGGATATGCTCTCCAGGAATGACGCAGGTCCTTCTTGCAGCCAGCGGGGGGCAAATGTCCAATAATGATGCGCCATCTCGTGAGCTACCGTCTCCGGGCTGGCAAGGCTGCCAACCGAGAGGGACGAACCGCCGCCACCGGTATGCACGTACAGGGGCACAACGTCCGTGCCGAGCGGCAGACCCATGAAATCCACGTGGCTGCGGACTGCATGCTCCAGCCAGTCCAAATTGGGGGCTGCTTCCGGATACTCAGAGTAAACCTCCAACTCGAAATTGCCGAACTCACCCAATGTAATCGTGCGCTTCCAAACGTGGAGTCTGTCCGGCTCCAGCGCGACCCGCAGGCCTTCCGGTCCGGAGGCGTCCCCGGCTACTACCGCTATCAAAATGCGCCGCGTGTCTTCATCTCTAATACCGTCCCGCAGCGCGGGATGCGACAAGACGATTTGCAGATAGCTGGCATCGATGGAATGCAATCTGGCCAAAGCACCGGTGACAATAGAGTCCATCCTCTCAACAGAATTCAGATACGGCATAGCAAAAATCTGCAACGCCGCGGCTTCATCACCGTGGCCCTCTTGTCCTCCCGGCCCACCAAAGCGCGCGATGTTTTCGATACTTTGCAGCACGCTGCCTTCGAGGCTGGTAAGCCCATCCCGGACCCACGGCTTTCCGATCACGGCCTGAATTAGCTGTTCAGAGGACCTTTCGGCCATGCCCGCCAAACGTACGACAGAGGTGTTTTCGGCGGCAGCGAGGCCGTCTTGAATCCAGGGCAGAGACCTGAGCAGGGCTGCCCTTGCTGCGTTCTTTCGTTCTAAGTCCAACAACGCCAACTCCCCGAGAGAGTTGTCGGCAATCCCGCCGGCCAGCGCTGGGCGTGAGAGTATCCATTGGAGGCCAGCAGGATCGTTGCGCACATAGGGCTTGATAGTATCCAGAATGTAGCCGTCGTAGCTGTCTACCGTCCTTATGAAAGGCATGGCCGCTACGCGCCCAGCGGTTTCACCGTCAAAAAAGGCAATCACCCAGACGTCCTCCGTGATCATGTCTTCCAACGGCGCGACCCCGTCCCGCATCCAGGGGAGGCTCGTCAGACTGAAGAACGCTTGACGAGAGCGCGACAGAATGCTCATGAGGTTCATGAGCGTGCTGAATTCAAAATCGCCTGGTTCAGCTTCATTTACCCGGAATGTACCAACATATGGAGGCTTAACCACACCATCGCGCGTCCATTCCAGCCCTGCGATAGCATTGGCAACTTCAGGGTCCACGTGTTGAAAAGCCAGCAAGGCAAAGTCTGTGAAGTTGTCGTCAGTAAGGCCGCCGCGAAACTCCGGGAGAGAGAGGACCTGACTCAGGCCGCCAGGGCGCACATCGTCGAAGAAAGCAAAGAAGGCCATTATGTAGCGGTCGAAGAGCTTATCGCTCTTTGCTACGAACGGCGACTTGAGAATCTGCAGCGCCGCCCATTCATCGCTTTGCGCCAAGATGGCCAGGACATGAACCTTTGAAGCTGACTGTGCCAGCGCGTCATCGCCGAACCTCTCCATCCACCCCCAGAACACGGTCGGAGAGGCCGCCGCCATCGCGCGAAAGCCATCGGGGATTGCGCGCTCAAGCGCGTTCGCCAAGCCGTCCCGCACCCAGGGCAAGGATGCTATCTCTTGCTCTGCCTCCGTGACCGCGTCCGGCGTGGGCGATGGCACGGGAACCGGTGTGGGTGATGGCACAGGAACTGGCGTCGGTGATGGCTCGGGGACTGGCGTGGGCGAAGCGTCGGGAACCGGTGTGGGTGTGGCGATGCCGCCGCCGGGAGCGTAGTCCGCTTCCCATTCAAAGCGTTCGGTGTTCAGGCGCTGGACGAGGCCGTTGGGGCCGTTGATCCAGGTGCGGTAGCCGTCGGTGAAGGCTGTCCAGTTGTCGGCCTTGCGCCAGACCAGCAGGCCGCCGGTGGTCTGCTGGAGGGCGTCGCCATTGGCGCCGTGGTGCTCGTTTTCCAAGCACTCACCCACCTTTTCGTGACCGATGAGATCGCGAAGGGTCTTGAAGCCAAGTACGAACTGGCACTCCGCCGCCGCGACTGATGCCGGCAGCAGCAGGAAGAGGGCGAGGGCAAAGAGTCCGGACAGACGCTTCATAGCTGCTATTCCTGTATGCTTGCCGTCTAGCGAAGTTTCTGTGAAGATATTGCTTCATAATATGATGATAATAGGAGATTTCCGTGATTATACTGTAGATTCTGAATGCTGTAAACACTTTGGAGTGAATTGAACACATATCGCAATTGGCTATCCCGTCTGCGAAAACTAACACCGTTCGCCTGCAATTCACGGATCGCTTGCTAACCCGCGCCAAGCTGGTATACTGCCAACAATGCAGGCCGCCAGTTTTGCGGGCAAAGGTGGCAGGCGCCCGGATGGAAGACTAGAGTGTCGGCGTGCGCGCGAAAAGCACCAATAAAGGAGGTAAATCAGCGGCACGAGGTCTGGTTGGGCGTAGGAAAGTTTGTCCTTTCGGTGTTGCAATTGCGAATGGATTGAGTGGGTCACCGCCCCTTGGTATCTGTTCCATATGTGAGGCGGGCTGCGAATATGACGGCAACGTAAATGCAGTGAGTACTTAGTCAAGAGAGCACTTGGAGGAAGAGACAGTGAAAGCGAAAGTAACCCGACGAACATTGCTCGGCGGCAGCTTGGTGGCTGGCGCCGGTTTGCTGGCGGCTGCGTGCGGACAACCTGTGGCTACCATGCCGGCAGAGGGCGAAGCGCCGGCAGCGGAGGAAGAGGCCAAGCCGGCCGAGGAAACCACGGCCATGGAGCCGAAGAAGGTCGTCTATCTGCACTACACCACCACGCAGGCGGTGTGGGAAGAGAACTTCGGGCAGATCTTCGATAACTTCCGGGCGCAGTTTCCCGAAGCAGAACTGCAAGTGGATGCCGTGACCGGCGGCTTTGGCGTGCTCATTGAGAAGGCCGTGGCTTCGTTCGCGGGCAACGTGCCCATTGACATGTACTACGGGCACTTTTCCTATATCAGCCAGTTTGCCCAGCAAGAAATGATCCAGCCGCTTGACCCGTTCATCGCAAAAGATGCCGACGTGGCCCGCGAAGACTTCTACGATCATGCGCTGGAGAAGATCCAGGGCCAGATCTACGGCATTGCCTGGTTCAACCAAGGCAAGGAATTCTGGTACAACGCGGACCAGGTCACTGAGGCCGGTCTAGCGACACCGGACGAACTGGTAGCGGAAGGCAAGTGGACGTGGGATGCCGCGCTTGAGTTTGCGCAAAAGCTCACCAAGCGTGAAGGCGCGAACACGACCCGCTGGGGTTTCTTCTATGCTTACCACTCCACCGGCTGGTTTGGGCATCACCTCAAGGCCTGGGGCGCTGACTGGTGGAATGATGACATCAGTGCGGCGACAATGGATACGCCCGAGTTTGCGGCAGCGGTGCAAGCCGCCCAGGACCTGGTCGTGAAGCATGAGGTTTCGCCCCGCATTAGTAGCCCGAGCGAGAATGACGCGAAGGCGTCCTTTGAAGAAGAGACTCTTGCTTCGCGTCTGGCGAGCGGCGCCAATACGCGCAGCTTCCAAGCGAACAT
>VXOZ01000443.1 GCA_009839775.1 Chloroflexota bacterium
GTATTCGGGAGCCTCGCCAACATCCGGGAAGCGGTTGGGAATCATGCCCTCACTGACATAGGCGGCAAAGGTGTGCAGCAGTCCTTTCGCGGCTTCGGAGCGATTCGTCGCGAGCGCCAGACCCGGCAGGCTGATCATCGCGTCCCGGCCCCAATCGCCGAACCATGGGTAGCCAGCGATAACGGAGAGTGACTGCTCACCCTCTGCCAACGTTCGCTCCACCAAGAACTGGTCGGCGGCAACCACCAACTGCGCTCCCATCGGATCGTCAAGAGGTTTTATCGCCGCCTGCTGCAGTAGCGCACCGATGCGTTCCTGCTCTTTGCGCAGGGCGCGGGGGGCATCACGCTCGATGCTTTCCAGGGGCTCGACGCTCGCGACAAGATACGTGCTCTCCCCGGGCGCAAGTTCCACCGTGCAGTCGAGCGGATGATAGAGGTCTTCCGTGAAGTCCAGAGCGCGTTCTCTCTCAACGCGATAGACGTAATTCCAATACCACTCCTCCCTCGCTTCAAACCCTCCGCCCTCGGCGAGAATGAGATGGAGTTGCGGTTCAATCTCATTGGAGACAACCGTCGCATACGTGGTGTCATGGATAGTAACAACAGGGCGCGTGTGATCCGAACCACGCGTAAGCCCATGGAAGTCGCGCAGAGCGGTGAAGAGCCGTATGGTTAGCCCAAGAGGCTCTGCGCCGGAGCGATGTGTGTACGCAACATAGGTGGTGTTCTGGCCATGCGCCATCCAGATTCGCTTCTCCAGAACACTCTGCCCCACGTGGTAACGGAATACCGGCACCTGCCCTTCAAGGTGAACTGAGTGCAGTAGAGCGTAGCCTTGCGGATGGATGACGTCCGGCTGAAACTCATTGGCGCCAAGTTCAAAGGTCTGGTCCGCAACGGAGACGACCTCATCGGCTTTAGCGAGCATTACGGTACGCCCCAGCGGCGGGTTCAAGGCGGCCACCAGGAGGCCATGGTACCTGCGCGTATTGATGCCCGTTACGGTACCGCTGGCGTAGCCGCCGATCCCATTGGTCACCAGCCACTCGTGCTGAATCGCCGATTCCAGATCGTGGAGGCTGGCGGCGTCGAGCGAAATCTCTATAGAAGGCATGGACATAGAAACGAGCACTTGTGCCAGTTAACCGTTCACGCACACAATCTCGGAGCCAGAAATGGCACTAATCCAGTCAGCGGGAGGGTTGCTCTTAGAGGAGTGCGCCAAGGTATGACATAGAACAAAGAACATGTCTGGGTCAAATGGGTGCCGAGAGCCGGAATCGAACCGGCGACACCAGGATTTTCAGTCCTGTGCTCTACCGACTGAGCTATCTCGGCGACTGTTTGGTGGGCGATGCAGGACTCGAACCTGCGGCCTCTACTTTGTAAGAGTAGCGCTCTAACCAGCTGAGCTAATCACCCACGCAAACCGATTGTATCATCGCCAAAGGCAAGATTCAATGACGTTTCTTGTCAAGCAATGCAGCGGCTGAGGCGACTCCGCACGCCTGCGAGTGCCCTGCAAAACATCGGTGATTCTCTACTTACGCAGGTGGGATTTGTGCCGTACGCTCCGGCCCGCATTACCCACCCTCTTGTCAGATATAGTAGGCTCAAAAGAACGTCCGTGACGGCAAGCTGCAAGAATCTAAAAGCGAGAACGCGCTGCCGCAATGACCCGACCTTGCGATTAAGCATACGCCTATGCGAACCGGCGCCGTGGTTGTGTCAAGATGTAGCAAAGGCATGGAAAGAACACCCACCCATCCCACCGAGAAATCCCGGAGAATTGCCTCTTGACGGGCTTTAGACCCTACGCTATCATAGACGAAACCTGCCACAGAAACGCAGTTGGGGATAGCTTTTAAGGGCGGGTGTGAGGAACTCCGATTTGGAGTCCCTCTTTTGATATTTAAGGGATATTCGCAAGACGCACAAGACTTTAGCTCTCGAAGCACCACCCCCGAATCATCCAAGCACGCCAATGGAAAATCGTGTATGAGCCTATCGAGTTCTCCAGACCCCGTTTTACCCATTCAGTCTCCGTCGCACGTCGGCCTCTATCGTCCCGAGTTCGAGTTTGACTCTTGCGGCGTCGGCTTTGTGGCCAGCATCTCAGGTGTGCCGGAACACAAAATCCTGCAGACGGCTATCGAGGCGGTCGTAAGGCTGAGCCATCGCGGCGCGGTTTCCGCCGATGGGCGGACCGGCGACGGCGCAGGCATCCTCACTCAAGTGCCTCTCCGCCTCATGCAGCGAGAACTTGAGTCAAGGGGCATTCGTCACGTCGCCCCCACGGATGTCGGTCTCGGCATGGTCTACCTGCCCCAAGCCGGCACTACGGCGAACGCGCAAGCAGTAGAGATGGTAAACGAGGTTCTGGAAGAACAGGAAATCCCGCTGCTGGCCTGGCGGCGCGTGCCGGTGAATGTGGCTGCCCTGGGCGCAATTGCGGCGCAGACGGCACCCGACATTCAGCAAGTCCTCGTGCAGCGTCCGGCAGGCATGGACGATGTCGCGTTCGAGCGAGCGCTCTATGTAGCGAGAAGGTCTATTCAGGGCGCGGCCAGCCGCGCGGGCATTGACGAACTCTATCTGCCTTCATTCTCCCACCGTACGGTAGTTTATAAAGCACTTATCATTGCGAGACAACTTCCAGAGTTCTATCAGGACCTCAGAGACCCCGACTTCGAGACGGCTCTGGCCGTATTCCATCAGCGGTACAGCAGCAATACTTTCCCAACGTGGCAGTTGGCCCAGCCGTTCCGCTACCTTGCCCACAACGGCGAAATCAACACGCTCTGGGGCAATCGCAATTGGACACAGGCGCGCGAGCACAGCATGATCGCGGCCGCCTGGGACGAGCGGATTGGCGCCGGGATTCCTTTTATCGAGCCGGAGGGCAGCGACTCCGCTTCTTTGGACAATCTAGCGGAACTCATCCATCTTTCCGGTCGTGACATCCTGCACACGCTTGCCATGATGTTGCCAGAAGCCTGGGAAAACAACGAGGACATGGATCCGGACCTGCGTGCCTTCCATGCCTACCATGCCGGCGTCACAGAACCGTGGGAAGGCCCTGCGGCGCTGGCGTTCACCGATGGCCGCATTGCCGCCGCCTGCTTGGACCGCATTGGTTTGCGCCCGGCCCGGTATAAGGTGACGCGGTCTGGGATGGTGATAGTTGCTTCGGAAGCAAGCGCGAAAGTCGTTCCCGATGCCGATGTCATTGAAAAAGGTCGGATAGGTCCCGGCGAAATGCTGGCTGTCGATACGGAAAACAAGCGCCTTTTGACCAACAAAGACATCAAAGAGCGGCTGGCCAAGCAAGCTCCTTACCGCGCCTGGCTCAGGGAAAATCGTGTCCGCGCTCAGGTTAGCGTACCGAAACCAGAGGACAGTCTTGACTTTGACCAAGCTAGTCTGGGCACGTTGCACCGCGTTTTCGGCTACAGCAACGAAGAATTGCGGGTCGTGCTCGATCCTATGGGCAAAGAAGGCAAGGATGCCGTCTGGTCCATGGGCAACGACATTCCGTTGGCCGTGCTTTCATCCCAGCCGCGTTCGTTCTTCAACTACTTCAAGCAGCGTTTTGCGCAGGTAACGAACCCACCCATAGACTCGCTGCGCGAGTCACTCGTCATGTCGCTACGAAGCTACCTTGGCGGTCGGGGGAACCTGCTCACGGAAACGCCTGAACACGCCCACCTCTTAGAGTTCGATAGTCCGTTGCTGGACCACGCTCAGTTCAGAAACCTCGTCCATCAGATAGACCATGCGTTCTCGTCGGTGACCCTTTCGACGCTTTATCCGGTCGCTGCAGGACGAGCGGGCTTGGAAGAGGCTTTGCAGAGGCTCTGCTCGCAAGCGGAGCAGAGCATCGATGAGGGGCGAACGGTCCTGATCTTGAGCGACTTGAACGTAGACCCCACCCATGCGCCCATGCCGATTCTGCTCGCCGCGTCTGCCGTGCACCAGCACCTCGCGCGCGCGCGCAAGCGCATGCAGGCGAGTATTGTCGTCGAGAGTGGCGAAGTGTGGGACATTCACCACTTTGCCTGTCTCCTCGGACATGGCGTGGGTTTCGTGTACCCCTATCTTGCGCTTGAGACTATCCGCCATCTCGCGGAGACCGACCGGAGGCAAACGGTAGATGTGCTTACGGCGTGGCAAAACTATCGCTTGGCGGTGGACGACGGCCTCCTGAAGATCATGTCGAAGATGGGCATTTGCACGCTGAGCGGCTACCGCGGCGCGCAGATTTTCGAAATCGTCGGCCTGAATAGCCGCGTATCGAGCTATTACTTTACCGGAACGCCCTCCCGCATCGAGGGTCTCGGCTTGAGGGAAATCGCGGCGGAAGTCGCTAACCGCCACGCCGAAGCCTTTGCGGAGCGAAAGAACGGCAGACTGCCGGACTACGGCCTCTATCGGTTCCGGCGCAATGGCGAGTACCACGCCTATAGTCCCGCCTCTGTGAAGGCGCTGCAAAAGGCGGCGGTCACAGGAGATATGGAAGACTATCGGCGCTACACAGAGCTTGTGTACGATAGGCCGCCAACCTGCCTGCGAGACCTCTTGGACTTTGTCCCGCGCAGCGCTATACCGCTTGAAGAGGTAGAGTCGGTCGAGTCAATTCGGCGAAGATTTACCACCCAAGCCATGTCGCTGGGCGCGCTTTCACCGGAAGCCCACAAGGCCATCGCCATTGCCCTGAACCGCATTGGCGGCAGGAGCAACACCGGCGAAGGGGGAGAAGACCCCGAATGGTACAAGCCGCTGCCCAACGGCGATTCTGCCAACTGCGCCGTAAAGCAAGTCGCCAGCGCGCGTTTTGGCGTGACCACGGAGTACCTCGTGCGCGCTCGCGAACTCGAAATCAAGATGGCCCAAGGTTCCAAACCGGGAGAGGGGGGGCAACTGCCCGCTTTCAAAGTTTCTCCTTTCATCGCCAGAATTCGGCATGCCATTCCCGGGATTCCGCTCATCTCGCCGCCACCGCATCACGATATTTACTCTATCGAAGACATTGCTCAGCTCATCTATGATTTGAAGCAGGTCAATCCGCAGGCGCACGTGGGGGTAAAGCTGGTCTCAGAGGCCGGCGTCGGCACTGTTGCAGTCGGCGTAGCCAAGGCCTATGCGGACTACGTGCTCATTTCCGGTCAGGATGGCGGTACGGGTGCCTCGCCGCTGAGTTCTATCAAGAACAGCGGATTGCCCTGGGAGTTGGGTCTGGCTGAGACGCAGCAAACGCTTATGCGTAACAACCTGCGTTCGCGTATCAAAGTGCGTGTTGACGGCGGCTTCAAGACCGGCCGCGACGTGATCGTCGGGGCCATGCTCGGCGGTGAAGAGTTTGGCTTTGCTACCGGCAGCCTGGTGGCGATTGGCTGCGACATGGCGCGCCAGTGCCACCTGAACACCTGCCCCACCGGCGTCGCCACCCAACGGGAGGACTTGCGCAAGAAGTTTACCGGCACGCCGGAAATGCTTGTCAATTACCTCACACTGGTCGCCGCTGAGGTTCGCGAAATCCTGGCACGTCTGGGCTTTCGGACCTTGGAAGAAATCATCGGGCGCACTGATCTTTTGAGCCAGCGCGTACTGGCCGAAAACGCTAAAGTCAACACTATTGATCTTCTTCCCCTCCTGGCTGAAGTTGATCCCAGCGGGGCGCTGCCGCGCGTCTCCCAGCAGGAGTGGAACAACCCGGAGGGATCCGCCCTCGATGACGTAATCTTGCAGGATGCTGCCGCTGGCATTGCGGGAACAAAACAGGTAAGCCTGACGTATGACGTCCAGAACTACATGCGCAGCATCGGCGCCCGCGTGGCCGGAGCCATTGCCGATAAGCACACTGATGCCGGCCTGAGCAAAGATTCCGTAGCGTTGACGTTCAATGGCAGCGCCGGTCAATCCTTTGGCGCTTTCTGTGTGCCCGGCATGACACTGACCCTGCACGGCGAGGCCCAGGACTATGTGGCAAAGTGCATGACCGGCGGCGAGATTGCCATTATTCCTGCACCGGATGCTCTCCTACCTTTTGACAAAAACGTCCTCATCGGCAATACGTGCCTCTACGGCGCAACCGGTGGGTCTCTTTTCGTAGCGGGACAGGCTGGAGAACGCTTTGCCGTGCGCAACAGCGGCGCGGAAGCGGTGGTTGAAGGGGCAGGCGACCATTGTTGCGAATATATGACTCGCGGCATCGTAGTCGTTCTCGGCGAAGTAGGCTATAACTTCGGCGCGGGCATGGCGGCCGGCATTGCCTACGTGCTTGACGAGCATAGCACCTTTTCCCGTCGCTACAACCCAGAGATGGTGGACATTGAGCCGCTGACGGACGGGGAAGATATCAACACGCTTCGCCACCTGCTGGAGCGGCATGTTGCTGTTACGGGAAGCCCTCGCGGGAAAGCCATCCTGGACGACTTTGGCCGCTACCTTCCGAAGTTCTGGAAGGTCTTCCCCAAGCCCCTCCGCGCACTAATGGAGCAAGAGGCGGACATAGAGTCCCAGGTCGAGGCCGGCGCGGCGCGCTGATGGCAACGACCTGAGAGCGGTGTTTTCCACATGCGATGTGGACCGTGTGTGCTTATATCCATAGATCTGCGCCGCAGGCCATACGTACACCCTCTTCCTCTTTTTTCGCGCCAACAGGACCCACCGGCGGCCGCTGCGAGCGCTTGCTGGCTTGCACACGACGTGTTGCCGGCGCACATGCCCTTTCTTGAGCAAGTCAAACGGTTCTGTGCTACAATACGAGCGGTTGTGCAGGTTTGTGAGCAGACGCAAAGAGGCCACGCTACTCAGTCCGATAACTAACCTGATGGAAACGTGAGGCTGTGCCCGTATGGAAGGAATCGAGTACCGTGAGATGCAGCCAGATGACGTTTTCAGTGCGTTAGCCCTTCGCAACGAGGTATTTTCGGACGCGCTCGTATCGCAAGAGGACTGGGAAAGAGACGAAATGCTGGCATCCATCGCCGTCCTCGAAGGCGAGGTGGTGGGTGCAATCCCCTTGGTACTGCGCGAAACGGTGATCGCTCCCGGCGTGACGATTACGGCAGCGTTTGAAAACTCCGTAGGCACGCGGGAAGAACTCCGCAGCCAGGGCATTGGCCGGGGCATGATCGCTCAGGCCCGCGAATTCCTGCCAGGCCGCGCCGACGCGCTCTTCGTCTACCGCGGCAATGAGCGCAGTGACGGCTACCGCTTCTACGCAACCACCAATCACTACGATCTGCTCTATTCACGCCACTACAGCTATGGCTCACCGGAGACCAGTTACCTGC
>VXOZ01000396.1:0-1931 GCA_009839775.1 Chloroflexota bacterium
ACCCCCACCTATACCTTGAACGTCAAAGCTACCGAATTCGACAAGCCGGCGGCCCTCTCCGCCACCGCCACCGTCACCATCAATGTCACTGACGTCAACGAGAAACCGGTCTTCAGCGACGGAGACAGCGCCACCCGCAGCCTGCCTGAGAACAGCGCAGCCGACGTCAACATCGGCGACCCCATCGCCGCCACCGACCCCGAGGAGGGCACCCTTACCTACACCCTGACCGGCGCCGACGCCGCCTCATTCAACATCGACCCTGAAACCGGCCAACTCTCCACCAAAACCGGCGTGACCTACGACTATGAAACCAAGTCCTCCTACACAGTGACCGTCACCGCCACCGACGACGGCGACCCGGCAGCCTCCGCCAGCATTCTTGTCTCTATTAGCCTCACCATTACGCACTATCGCCAAGTGCGGACGTGGACGGGCAGAAACCTGGACAACACCGCCGATGTCACCCTCACCACCTACGGCTCATGGTCCACCAGCAGCACCCCGCCGCAGGATGCGCCAAACATCACGTCCACCGTGAGCACCGAGACCCGCACCACGGACAGCAAGGTCCGCAAGACCATCACCTGGACGGATAGCAACGGCAAGAAAGCCTACCAAGTCAGCCAGTGGCACACGCCGCAAGTCACAGAATATCGCGAAGTACGTACATACGGCAACGGGATTAAGAAGGCGGGCGCATGGTCGCTAACTGACCCACCACCCGCGGCGCCAGTATTGCGGCTTGTTGGGTCAGTGAATGAGCAAAGGACCGAGTACTCTAATATTCGTGCAAATTGCAGGTATCTGCGAACGGACGTGGCCACTGGCAAGTCAACAAGAGTGCTCTATGGTCATAGATACGACACCCGCGCTGAGGCGCGTGCGCATGTTTGTAATCGCTCTGATACTGCGCGTTACACGTACGAGTTTCTAGCTATGTTTGTCAACTACAACTCTCATACTGAGTACCGCCTATTGGAAGGCTACGAGGGAGGAACCGTTCGCAGTAGTTCTTGGTCATCAAATCCGGATCCAGACCCCATGCCCCCGGGGTTCACCTCTGAGATTGAAACGCGCATAAACCAGGATGGCGCTACTCCTGCGTATGTGCCTACTGACGGCCCGACTGAGAACCCGGCGCAAACAGACAGCCGCGAATTGCCGGTGGATGCGAGCTATCGCCAGGTGCGGACGTGGACAGGGAGGAACCTGGATAACACTGCCAACGTGACCCTGATCACTTACGGCTCCTGGAGCAAAGACACTAACCCGCCGCAGGATGCGCCCGACATCACCAAGTCAGAACCAACCACCGAGACTCGCGACGCGGACAAGAAAATCCGCAAGACCATCGCTTGGAATGACGGCAATGGCAACAGTGCCTACCGACGCACCGCGTGGTACAGCCCTACCGAGTATCAGGAGGTGCGTAGATACGCGTCGAATTACTACACATTATGGAACACAGAATTCACTTATGGAGAATGGAGCACAAGTAATCCACCGCCTGCCGCACCTGGACCCGTGCTGGGCAGTAGTGACCCTATACGCACTACAGGTAGTGATCCTGATGATCCTAGTGATGATATTGCAACATATACTTGGACATTCCCCAGCGGTAGGGCACTTGCATGGCAACAGCCAGACCCAGACAACTACCCGCCCCCGCCAGAGCCGTTTCCGTATGCCTCCACCATTGATACGCGCACCATAGTCACAGGAAGCACTACTGAATCATCCTACGTGCAGGCTAGCGGCCCGACTGAGAACCCGGCGCGGATAGAGCAAAAGTCGCCGTAAGGCGCTCCTTGCTGGCCTCACACCACAACTTGATTGCAGAGAGAATGCGGATATGCGCCCTTCGTCGCCATGCGGAGCAGGTGTGCGTGTGACGTTTGAACATTGACCGTCCTGGGGGGGGGGGACTA
>VXOZ01000396.1:1941-7291 GCA_009839775.1 Chloroflexota bacterium
TTATTTTCCCTCCTTCGCGCCATGGTGTGTTTGGTGTGTTTTTTTTTTTTATAATCTGCCGGGGGGGGGGTGCCCCACACCCCCCCCCCCCCCGACGACAGTCGAGCTTACGCCTGTTACAATCGTCATCTCACTGCTTTGCTGTCAGCGCCGTGGGGATGTGGCAGGTATCGGCTGCTACACTACCGTGTGCGCGTCGATGTAGTCCCAGTTGATGTCCCAGCCGAGGCCGGGGGCTTGGGAAACGTGGACGTTGCCTTCTGCATCCATGGGGTCGGACTTGCTGTTTAGCCAGGGCTCGACCTCATCGTAGTCGAGGTGGGGGTGCAACAGGCCGCGCTCGTAGTACTTGCCGGGGTAGTTCATGGCGCAGAGCGCGTGGAGGTTGCCGGGCCCGCCGCCGTGCACCTCCATTTGCACGTTGAAGGCCTCGCAGAGGTGGACGACCTTCATGAGGGGCGTGATGCCGCCCACGTCACCCACGCCGCCGCGGCTGATGTCGGAAGCGCCGCGGGCAATCCACTCGGCGCGGGTGTACATCTTGCCATCGGCGGTTTCCGGGCCGACCACGGGAATATCAAGCTGGTCGGCCAGCCAGATATATGACGATGTGCTGAACTCGTCCATGGGCTCCTCGAACCAGTAGTAGCCGAGCTCTTCCAGTGCCCTGCCGATGAAGAGCGCGTCCGCGCGGCTGTAGAAGTGGTAGCAGTCGAGCATGAGGTCCATCTCGTCGCCCACGGCCTCGCTTACGGCGGCACAGGCGGCGACGTCCATCTTGGGATCCGGCGCCCAGGCGATGGGCGGCATCCAGGTATGGAGCTTAAAGGCCGGATAGCCGCGCTCTTTGCACTGCAGCGCGAATGCTCCGTATTCCTCCGGCGTGCTCAGCCCGCCGGGAATCTCGTCGCCGCACATGGTGCTGGCGTAGGCCGGCACCTTGTCACGGGTCGCGCCGAGCAGCTTATAGACCGGCTGGCCGAGGGTGCGTCCCACCAGGTCCCAGATCGCCATGTCTACGGCGCTCAGGGCGCGGTCCGTGAGGTCGCGGGACATGCGCTGCCAGTGGTGCAAGGTCTTCCAAATGCGCTCGCGGTACATGGGGTCTTCGCCAATGATGGCGGGCTTGATGACGTTTTCCAGCACCTGCGGGCTCGGCGCGCCAAAACAGTAGCCGACCGCGCCATCATCCGTGACAACGGTGAGGAGCGACTGTGTGGCCTCGTGCTCCGGCCCGGGATGCGTATGCCCTTCGGTGTCCCGCACGATGCGGGAGGGATAGGTGAACGTGTGGATGTGCATGTCAACGATTTTCATGTGATTAACCTCGGTCTTGTTCATGTGTGCCAGTTTGGATGCCAAGAGGCGGAGGACAAGCCTGCGCCACCGCGCGAAAAGCCCAAGAGGCGGGGGACAAGCCCCCGCGCTACAAAGTCAATCAAGCCTACCCTGCCGCTCATGGTACTATATCCCATACTGACGACGACTAAAGGCCTTTGAATTCGCAGTGAGTGAGGAGTAGTGCCCGTGGCAAAGCTAGCGATTAATGGCGGGGAGAAGCTGCGCCAGACACCCTTTGGCAGTTGGCCGCTGGTAGACGAGGCAACGGTTGACGCGGTAACGGATGTGCTGCGCAGCGCCCGCTGGAATCGGCGGCGCGACGGTACGCGTACACGCGAATTCGAGCAGCAGTATGCGCGTTACCACGATTGCGAATACGGCCTCTGCGTGAGCAGCGGCACGGCCGCGCTCGAAGTGGCCGTGCGTGCCGCCGGGGTCGAGATTGGCGATGAAGTTATCGTGCCGCCGTATTCGTTCATGGCCACGGCCAGCGCGCCGCTGCAGGCGGGCGCTGTGCCGGTGTTCGTCGACATTGATCCGGAAACCTACAACCTGAATCCCGCTCTGGTCGAAGACCACATCACGGAGAAGACGCGCGCCATCTTCGCCGTGCACTTCGGCGGCCTGCCCGCCGACATGGACGCTATCAATGCCATCGCGCGCAAGCACAATTTGCTCGTGTTGGAGGACTGCGCCCACGCCCACGGCGGCAGGCACGCGCAGGGCAAGCTGGGGTCGCTGGGCGACGCGGCCGGTTGGAGTTTCCAGGCCAGCAAGAACCTCACCAGCGGCGAGGGCGGCTGCGTGACGACGAATAACGAGGACATCTACAAGCGCGCGGTCTATGCCCACGATTTCTGGCGTTCGCACGTGGAGCTCGAGGACGACATCTACAACGATCCCATCGACACGCAGTTTCCGGTGCTTTCCTGGAACTACCGCATGTCGGAGATAATGGGCGCGATCCTGCACTCGCAGTTCGGCAATTTGGAGGAGTGGGCGGCGCGCCGGCATGAGAATTTCACCTACCTCGCTTCGCGTCTGGCTGAAATCGAGGGCCTGGCCAACGTACGCGTGGACCCGTATGTGAAACGCAACGCGCTCCACATTTTCATCTTTAAGTACATAAATGCCGAGGCCTTTGCGGGCGCGCCGCGCGAGCTCGTCGCCAAGGCCGTGGCCGCGGAAGGCGTCCCGTGCAGCATCGGCTATGTGCGTCCCCTGCACAAGCACCCGCTGTTCCAGGACGCCCTGCATGGCGCACTGCGCAGCGGCTTCCCGCTCACCAGCCACTACTACGGCCGCGAGATGGACTACCGCAAAGTGGAGTGCCCCGAGGCCGAACGCCTCTGCCGCGAGGAGAGCCTCTGGATCGGCCAACCGGCCTTCCTGGGTACGAAAGAAGATATGGACGACATCGCCGACGCGTTTGTGAAGGTGCAGGAAAACGCGGCGGAACTGCGGTCGCTGGCGGTGGTGAATTGAGTGCAGCTAGCGGTCAGCATGGATTTCTCTCTTGCAGCCACCTTGACTGTCGCATACGCAGCCTAATTCGACACAGCACGAGCCTTTAGCATCGCTGTGTGCGGCAGCAAGTCTAGAGACACGTCCTACGGCTAGCGAAGCTCCTTGCAAGTTTGGGATAAGCAAAAGTATCCTATGTGCGAGGAGGATAGTCGTATGTATCGCACTATCGTCTCGCTCGTAGTAGGCGTTATCTTGACATTATTTGCCAGCGCCACCATTCACGCTAGTGGCGACTGTCAGTTCGTCCTAGGCTTCAAGACGCTCCGCGACCTCATCGGCCATGACATCGTCGGCGAGTGCCTGGAAGATCAACGCTATGCCGCCAACGGCAACAGCGAGCAGCACACCACCGGCGGCCTGCTGGTCTGGCGCAAGGCCGACAACTGGACCGCTTTCACCGACGGCTACCGCACCTGGCTCAACGGCCCCAACGGTCTCCAACAACGACTCAATACCGAGCGCTTTGAATGGGAGGCCGACTATGCCGACTTCGCTTCACCGTCATCAGTACCCGCGCTCACCCACGACGCGCTGCTCAATGCTGAGTTGCAGACTGCATTGTTTGCGGGGAGATTCGCGTTCAACGACGCGCGTGTGCGGTTACGAGACGGCATCTATGAGGACGTATATCGCTATGAGTCCAACGGGTCTATTCTTGAGCATCCAAGAACTACACGTCTGTGGGATGAGCACCCTATTGCTTTCGGCGATCTAAATGGTAATGGCATAGAGGATGCAGTGGTGATTGTGGGCATTTGGGAAGGTGGGAATATCGTTCACAAATACCTCACAGGGTTCCGCAATGACGATGGCGTGCCGGGACATGTTGCATCCGTCTTGCTAGGCGCCAATATTGGCATTGACTCGATGACAATCTCAGGTGGAGTCGTTACGGTTCTGACGAGACGACTTGGGCTGAATGACCCCAACTGCTGTCCCACTCGAGAGGTCACACTAGAGTATCAGTTGGCCAGCAGTGAGTGGCACTTGTTAAGGGAAATGGCCAATCAGCCAACGCCACCTTCTGCTCCTGAGATGATTATATGGCCGTGGAACAGAGAGATAAGCGCGGATGACATGCTTCACCTGCAACTGGAAAAGCGCGGCTTAAATCGAAGCTCTACAATGTACCTCTTTCTGCGAGATGCCCTGCGATTGTACGCCTATAGCGCTTATCCGGTGTACTTGGCATACCTGGATTCTCTGGGCGTCGCGGTGAAGGACGTAGGGAACTCAGAGAATTGGGACAACTTCGTCTACGCGTATCTCATGAATTCAGAATACCGGAGCGGAGTCAACAGCACTACACGTAAGTACTTAGAGACTACCGAGTACTTGGGGCCGATCCTGGCCACGTTCTTGAAGGGTGAAATCTACGGTCCGCTGCGCGACAAAGTTGACTTCTTGTCTTTGATGGGCAACGCAGTTTGGTTTAGTTATGGCCCAGGATGGTACCGTGGCGAAGGAGATTCATGGCAGGGAGAGTGTCGATCAGGGTGCGAAAAGGTGAGAGATGGCCTAGTGGAACTTACGATGAACAATGACATTTACTCACTCCAGAGGTTACCAAATCCCTGGAAGAAGTAGAGCTATCAGGCTGGTTACTCGCTCTTTACGGGATCGCTACAATAGGATGGTAGGTACCTTGTTGACCGATGACGAGTTCTCCTCCATATTGGAGGATTTCTCAAAGAGAATTGAGGGGGACATTACTTGGGTAGAGGACAAGAATCATTTGCCTGCCTGGACATTTAGCGTCTTGGTAGAATCAGAGGCGGGCTGGCCGTTATCTGTTAATGGCAGCTACAATCCAAGAACGCGGAGGTTGTCTTACGCACTCATCTTGCAAACGGAAGGCCGCATCTACGGCCTTGATATGGGCAAGAGGCATCGCAATCCGCGAGGCGAACAGGTTGGCAGAAAGCACAAACATCGCTGGTCGGAGCGGTATAGGGATAAGGTAGCTTACACACCCAACGACATAACGGCATCGGCCGCTGATCCCGCGGCCGTTTGGAGAGAATTTTGCGCAGAAGCCCAAATCCAGCACAATGGAAATCTAAGAAGAAGATAGCCAATCAAAGGAGGTTGCTCTGATGGACAATGCATTAATGCAGCGCGAACTTGGGGCACTCTTTACCTATTCCGAAGAAGACATGTACGAGCAGATTAGCACACCATTCTTATATCCAGACGGTGACAACATTGACGTGTTCTTGATGTTTCAGGATGAGGCGATATTGGTTGCTGATCTCGGAGAGACTATGGCCTGGCTTTATTCGCAGTCACTCTCTATGCGCCTGTCAAGTAAGCAGATTGGGCTCGTCGCGGACATTTGCGCTACCCACGGGGTTGGATTTGTAAACGGCGTTATTGAGACGCGCTGCGACTCAAGTGATGTAGCCTCCGCTGTTTTTCGAGTTGCGCAGGTTGCGTCGAGAGTCTCTGACCTGTGGCTCACGTTTCGAGCACGTACGCCACC